>NZ_JBDNXE010000262.1:0-1055 GCF_047721585.1 Gluconacetobacter sp. | reverse complement strand
CCTACCCGGCGGCCAGGCTGCGTCGCAGCCGCGCCATGGCGCCGGGCAGGGCACGCACCTTGAGCACGCGCCCGGTTTCGTCATGGTCTTCGGAGAGCACGCGGGCGCTTTCGTAGATTTCGCCGATCAGTTTTTGTTTCGCGTAAGGCAGGACCAGGACGTCATCCACCATCTCGGATTCGAAGAAGGCAATGATGGTTTCCCGCAGGGCGCTGACATCTTCCGGCGCGTGGGCGGAGAGCATGATGGCGTCGGGGTGTTTTTCCAGCAGGGCGGCGCGGCGGGTGGCGTCCACGCGGTCCATCTTGTTGAGGACCAGGCGGGACGGCACCGTGTTGGCGCCGATTTCGCGCAGCACGCTGCGGCTGACCTCCAGTTGCGCTTCGTAGGTCGGGTCTGACGCATCGACCACGAAGAGGA
The DNA here is from genome assembly GCF_047721585.1 of Gluconacetobacter sp. Taxonomy (NCBI): domain Bacteria; kingdom Pseudomonadati; phylum Pseudomonadota; class Alphaproteobacteria; order Acetobacterales; family Acetobacteraceae; genus Gluconacetobacter; species Gluconacetobacter sp. Next base: position 635 of record NZ_JBDNXE010000262.1, on the reverse strand, counting down.
GCAGGGAGGCTTCCAGTGCCTCGGAGAGGGTGGAGCGGAACGAGGCGACCAGATCGTGGGGGAGTTGCTTGATGAAGCCGACCGTGTCGGAGACGAGCACGCGGGGGCGGGTTTCGGGCTGGAGGGTGCGGACCGTGGTGTCGAGGGTGGCGAAGAGCTTGTCCTGCACCAGCACCTGGCTGCCGGTGAGGGCGCGCATGAGGGAGGATTTGCCGGCGTTGGTGTAGCCGACCAGGGCCACGCGCAACTGGTCGCGGCGGGCGGAGCGGCGCTGGTCGCTGTCGCGCTGCACGGCTTCGAGCTGGGTTTTCAGTTCCGCGAGGCGGTCGCGGATCTTGCGGCGGTCGAGGTCGAGATGGCTTTCGCCGGCGCCGGGGCCCTGCTGGCGGCCGCCGTCGGTGCCGGATTCCCGCAGGCGTGGGGCGACATATTTCAGGCGCGCAATCTCCACCTGCAATTTCGCCTCGCGGGTGTTGGCGTGGCGGTGGAATATCTCGACGATCACGCCGGTGCGGTCCAGCACCTGGGCGCCGGTGGCGCGTTCGAGATTGCGGATCTGGCTGGGGGAGAGTTCGTGATCGACGATCACGAATTCCGGCCGGGGCGGTGCGTCCGGATCGGGCTCGGGGCTGGAT
>NZ_JBDNXE010000261.1:0-1283 GCF_047721585.1 Gluconacetobacter sp. | reverse complement strand
GGGCCGTTATGGAAGGCGGGCGCCGTTGGGGCGGAGGATTGAGGACCGAATGACGGACGCAGGTTCCCGCGATACGCAGGATCGACAGGAGAAGACGGGCATTCTGCCCTGGCTGGACGCGCGACTGCCGGTCGTCTCGGCCTTTCGCCGGGAATATGTCGATTATCGGACGCCCCGCAACCTGAACGGGTTGTGGAATTTCGGTGCGATCCTGACGGTCGTGCTGCTGGTGATGCTGGCGACGGGCATTTTCCTCGCGATCAATTACACGCCCACCGCCGCCGGGGCGTTTGCGTCGATCGAGGCGATCGAGCGCCAGGTGCCGAGCGGGTGGCTGCTGCGGTCGATCCATGTGACCGGCGCCAGCATGTTTCTGGCCGCGCTGTATATCCATCTGTTTCGCGGCCTGTATTACGGGTCTTACAAGGCGCCGCGCGAAATGCTGTGGCTGACCGGACTGGTGCTGCTGGCGATGGTGATGTTCACCGCCTTTGCCGGATACGTCCTGCCCTGGGGGCAGATGTCGTACTGGGGCGCGGATGTCGCGGGCAAGGCGGTCGATGAGGTGCCGGTCGTGGGGCCGTGGCTGGAGCATTTTCTCCAGGGGGGCGACGCGCCGGGGGATGTGTCGCTGCATCGCTTCTTCATCCTGCACATGGTGCTGGCCTTCGCGGTGCTGGGCGTGGTGGGGGTGCATGTCGCGGCGCTGCATGTGACGGGCTCGAACAACCCGCTGGGGATCGAGCCCACAGGGCCGCGCGATACGGTGCCGTTTCACCCTTATTATACCAGCAAGGACGCGCTGGGGCTGATCCTGTTCGCGCTGCTGTTTGCGGTGGTGGTGTTCTTTCTGCCCAACGTGGTGTTCGAGGCCGAGAATTTCCGCCCGGCCAACCCGCTGCATACGCCGGCCGATATCGAGCCCGAATGGTATTTCCTGCCGTTCTACGGGATTCTTCAGTCGGTGCCGTCGAAATTCGGCGGGCTGCTGGCCTCGGTGGGGGCGATCCTGGTGTTGTTCCTGGTGCCGTGGCTCGACCGCTCGCCGATCCGTTCGGCGCGGTTTCGGCCGGTTTATCGGGTCGGCATGGGGGTGCTGGTCGTCTGCTTCATCCTGCTGGGCTTCGTCGGTCGGCATCATGCGCAGGGGGGGTGGATGATCGCGGGGCGGATCGCGGTGGTTTATTATTTCGCGCATTTTCTGGTTCTGCTGCCACTGTCGGCGCGGTGGGAGCGTGGAGTCGTGCTGCCGGAGAGCATTGCCGGGGAGCGCGGGGCATGAG
>NZ_JBDNXE010000260.1:0-1526 GCF_047721585.1 Gluconacetobacter sp. | reverse complement strand
GGCCAGCCGGCCCGCATACATCACGACAAGGAACTCGGGACGGCGGGGCTGGAGGGGCGGGACCCGATGGCAGCGGCGGCGGGGGAGCGGTTCTGTCTGGCGCTGGGGGGCGGCGCGGGGGATCTGGCGCTGGCCCAGGGGGCCAATGGCGTGGTGATTGCCGGCGGGGTGGGCCAGCGGCTGGCGGACCATCTGCCGCGATCGGGGTTCGCCGAGCGATTCGTGGCCAAGGGGCGATTCGAATCGATGATGGCGCGGATGCCGGTGAAGCTGATCACCCATCCGCAGCCGGGGTTGCTGGGAGCGGCGGCCGCGTTCGCTGAACGCTTCGCCTAGGAGCTGGGAGCCTGGGCGTCGTCTGTGCTTCGTGGCGATGGGCGATCTGGGCCGCTCTTGCTTGCCGGACCGTCTTTCCGGTCAGGCTTTCATGAGGCGTTTTTGAATCGGCCTCCAAAGGGTTGGTGGGTCTCTTGCATCATATCGGAAGCGGTAGGACATTCCCTTGACCTTGTTGAGGGAAGAGACTGGCAGTGACGCATGACGGCGCCGGAGCAACCGGCTGGATCGACCGTTTTTTCCATGTGACGCGCCGGGGTTCGACCCTCTCGCGGGAGTTGATCGCCGGGCTGACCACGTTCGGGGCCATGGCGTATATCATGATCGTCAATCCGGCGATTCTGGCCCTCGCGGGGCTGGACCGGCACGACATGATCATGACGACCATCGCGGCCTCGGTCGTCGGGTCGCTGCTGATGGCGCTGCTGGCCAATCTGCCGATCGCCCTGGCACCGGCTATGAGCAGCAACCTGATCTTCGCGCAGGTGGTGGTGGTGCAGATGGGAATCGCGCCGCCGGTCGCCTTCACCATGGTCTTTATCGGCGGTCTGGCCTTCGTCGCGCTGTCGCTGACGCAATGGCGGCAGAAGATCGTGATGGGCTTTCCCGTTTCGGTCCGCACCGGCATCCATTGCGCGATCGGGGCCTTTATCGCCCATATCGGCATGGTCAGCGGCGGGCTGGCGGTGAGGGGGGCCGAGGGCTTCGCCTTCGGGTCGCTGCGCGATCCGGCGGTGCTGCTGGCGATCGGCGGTCTGTTTCTGGCCGGGGCGTTGCGGATGCTGCGGGTGCCGGCGGGAATGCTGCTGAGCATCGTGGCGGTGACGCTGGTGGGGTGTTTCGTCCACCATCCCGATGGCCATCCGGTCACGTCGCGGCCCTCCGCCTGGCTGGAATGGCCGCATTATCCGGTCCACATGCTGTTTCCCTTCGATTTCCACGGGTTCGTCACGCATTTCGGCCTGGTGCTGCCGGTGACGCTGTATTTCTTCCTCGGCGATTTCTTCGATGCGACGGGCACCATGATGGCGGTGACGCGCAAGGCCGGGCTGTCGGTCGAGGATGGGCAGCCGATGCTTGGCCGTACCGCCTTCGTGGCCGATGGTACGGCCAGCGTGATGGGTTCGATTCTCGGGACCTCCACGGTGTCGGCCTATCTGGAATCGCTGGTCGGGGCGGAGGCCGGGGGG
>NZ_JBDNXE010000259.1:0-1526 GCF_047721585.1 Gluconacetobacter sp. | reverse complement strand
CCCGGATATCTCACACGAGTAGGTGCATCGGGCTCTGAAAACGGCGAAAGTTCTTGTTGGAAAAGGAAAATCCGCGAGCGAGGCCAGAGACCCGATGCAGACAGAGTGTAGCGCAGGCCAATTGGCTTTTGGAGAGGTTTCCGGGCGTCGGATCGTAGCGGATTTCGCGGGCGGGACGATCACGTCGGACGCGGGCGCCCTGCTGCTGGGGGCGGCGGACCGGGCGATCGGTCTGACGGAGCGGTTTGCTTGCTGCTTCACGGATACCCGTGCCGCACATCTTGTCGAGCATGATATTCGCGCCCTGGTGCTCCAGCGCGTGGCGGGGATTGCACTGGGGTATGAGGATCTGGTCGATCACGACCACCTCCGACACGATCCGGTCCTGGCGATACTGGCTGGCAAGCTGGACGCGCGCCGTGCCAGGTGCGCGCCGCTGGCAGGCAAGAGCACGCTGAACCGGCTGGAACTGAGCCGCGCGGAACCCGGTCGTTACCACCGGATCAAGCACGACCCGTCAGCGATCGAAGCCCGGTTCGTCGATATCTTTCTCGACGCCCACCGCGCCGCCCCCGGCCAGATCGTCCTGGATCTCGATGCGACCGACGATCCGGTCCTCGGCCATCAGGAAGGACGGTTTTTTCATGGCTATTACGACCGCTACTGTTACCTGCCGCTCTACATCTTCTGCGGCAGACACCTGTTGGCATCGAAGCTGCGCCCGTCGAACATCGATGGCGCGGCTGGCGCGCGGGAGGAGGTCGCCCGGATCGTCGGCCAGATCCGACGTCGCTGGCCGCGCGTGCGGATCCTGCTGCGCGCCGATGGCGGCTTCTGTCGCGAAACGCTGATGGCCTGGTGCGAGGCCAACCGTGTCGATTTCCTGTTCGGGCTCGCGCGCAATGCACGGCTGGTCGCGGAGATCGCGGGTGAACTGGCGGCTGCCGAGGCCGAAAGCGCACGAACGGGCCGACCTGCGCGCCGATACCGGGATTTCCGCTGGCTGACCCGCGACAGCTGGAGCCGGGCACGGCGTGTCGTCGGCAAGGCGGAATGGACCAATGAGGCCGCCAATCCGCGCTTTGTCGTGACTTCGCTGTCACCCGCCGAAGCCAGGGCACGTCACCTGTATGAGACAATCTACTGCGCTCGAGGCGAGATGGAGAACCGGATCAAGGAATGCCAGCTTGACCTTTTTGCCGACCGGACGTCTTCGGGAACCATGCGCGCCAACCAGTTGCGCCTCTGGTTCGCCTCCATGGCCTATGTCCTGCTGTGTGCCCTGCGGCGGATCGGACTGGCCCACACGCAGTTCGCCACCGCCACCTGCGGCACGATCCGCCTCAAGCTGCTCAAGATGGGTGCCCAGGTCATCCGCAGCGTCCGGCGGATGCGGATCTCCATGGCGTCAGCCTGCCCCTGGCAATACGAGTTCGGGCTCGCCCATGCCTTGCTCACAAACGCCGCCCGCTGACGAAACAGACACCGCAAGGCGCCATGCCCACGCGTCTGATCCCCGTCAAAGC
>NZ_JBDNXE010000258.1:0-1642 GCF_047721585.1 Gluconacetobacter sp. | reverse complement strand
GTTACGATCCTGTACGATCGCAGGAAAATGCTGTTGAAAACGGGAGAAAACAGCATTCTCTAATGATCCCCATCGTCGTCCGGAAAAGCCGGATGACCCATACGGACGGGGATTCCCATGGCGGTTACACCGATTGAAAATGGTGCCCGACAGCGTGGCATGTCCATGCTGCGCACGGCGATGGGACCGGCGATTGCCCGGCATCTCGCTGATCCCGGTGTGGTCGAGGTCATGCTCAATCCCGATGGGCGGTTGTGGATTGATCGTCTGTCCGTGGGGCTTGGCGATACGGGCGACAGGATTACGCCAGCCGATGCCGAGCGCATCGTGCGCCTGGTCGCACACCATGTCGGGGCGGAGGTGCATGAAGCGGCACCACGCGTATCCGCCGAGCTGCCAACCGGTGAACGGTTCGAGGGGCTTTTGCCACCCGTGGTGACGGCTCCGAGCTTTGCGATCCGCAAGCCCGCCGTGGCCGTGTTCACACTCGACGGTTATGTCGCTGCCGGGATCATGACCGATGCCCAGGCAGATTTCCTGCGCAGCGCTGTTGCGGAGCGGAAAAACATCCTGGTCGCGGGCGGGACCAGCACGGGCAAGACCACGCTGGTCAACGCCCTGCTGGCCGAGGTGGCCAAAACCGATGATCGCGTTGTCCTGATCGAGGACACGCGCGAACTGCAATGTACGGCACCCAACCTCGTGTCCATGCACACAAGGGACGGCATCGTCACGCTGTCCGAGCTGGTCCGTTCCGCCCTGCGCCTGCGGCCTGACCGTATTCCCATCGGTGAGGTGCGTGGGGCCGAAGCCCTCGATCTGGTCAAGGCATGGGGGACTGGCCATCCGGGCGGCATCGGCACGCTGCATGCCGGATCGGTGCTGGCGGCCCTGTATCGTCTGGAACAACTCATCCAGGAGGCGGTGGTCACGGTGCCACGCGCCATGATCGCCGAAACCATCGATGTGATCGCGATCCTGTCCGGGCGCGGCAATTCCCGCCACCTGTCCGAACTGGCGCAAATCGATGGCCTCGATCCCGTGAGGGGCACCTATCGCATCCGTCCGGCGGCCTTTTCCTCTTCCGAAACATCCTGCTCTGTCAATGGAGAAACATCATGAGGCCGCCTTCACGCCTGCGCGCCATCGTGTGCGCTGCCGCACGTCCCGACCGGCATGTGCCGGATCTGCGTGTATTCGGAACCTCCATGCTGCTGTCGATTGCTTTCGCATCATCAGCATGGGCGTCAGGATCCAGCATGCCGTGGGAAACACCCCTGAACGAGATTCTGGAATCCGTGCAGGGGCCGGTGGCCAAGATCATCTCGGTCATCATCATCACCGTGACCGGTCTGACGCTGGCCTTTGGCGAAACATCCGGCGGATTTCGCCGTCTGATCCAGATTGTCTTTGGCCTGTCCATCGCTTTTGCCGCCAGCTCGTTCTTCCTGTCCTTCTTTTCCTTCTCGGGCGGAGCACTGATCTGATGGCGGGATATGACGATGACGCGGTGGCGGGCTTTCATGTCCCGGTGCATCGGTCGCTGACCGACCCCATCCTGCTGGGTGGGGCACCCCGTGCCGTTGCCATCGCCAACGGCACGCTGGCGGCAGCGATCGCGCTGGGCCTGCGGCTGTGGCTG
>NZ_JBDNXE010000257.1:0-1644 GCF_047721585.1 Gluconacetobacter sp. | reverse complement strand
CCTTCGGCGGTGGTGGCGAGGCGGGGGGCGCGTGCGGGCGGGGCGCCGCACAGCAGATCCAGGAAGATGCGGGCGGCCTCGGGATTGCCGCGCAGGATCGCGGCCCGGCGCTCCCACCGGATCAGCTTGTGCATGGCCATGGGATGGATCGGCAGCTTGCGCGTGCGCGCCCATTCCAGCAGGCGCATCATCTGGATCGGATCGTCGTCGAGCGAGGTGCCGCGCTCGGGCAGGATCTGGCCGTCCAGCACCGTGAAGCCGGCGTCGCGCATCGCGCTGTCGGCCTGCGGGGCGTTGGCGCTCGGCCCCAGGGCCTGGCGCATCACCGCCGGTTCCAGCACATGGGTGAGGCGCATGACCTCGCGCACCGTCAGGAAATAATGGCGCATGAACCGCTCGACCCCGACCTGACGGCCGTGGCGGGTGTAGCCCATGCGGGCGCCGACCACGGGCTGGACATCGAAGGTCAGCCGTTCCTCGGCGCGGCCGGAGATGTAGTGCAGGTGCAGCCGCACGCTCCACAGGAAGTTCCACGACCGGCGGGCGCGCTTGGCCTCCTGCTCGGTCAGCAGGCCCAGGCTGCTGAAGCCGGGGGCCAGCAGGTCCGACACATGGCGGGTGCCGAAGGTGTAGCGGCACATCCAGTACAGCGTTTGCAGGTCGCGCAGGCCGCCGCGCCCTTCCTTGACGTTGGGCTCCACCAGGTAGGGGCTGTCGCCGAAGCGGTGGTGGCGGGCCGTGCGTTCGCGGCGTTTGTCGGTGATGAAGCGGGCGGCCCCGGCTTCGACGCACGCGACGATGTAGCGGGCCTCGAACATCGCGAACAGCGCGTCGTTACCGGCCAGCAGGCGGGCGTCCAGCAGGGTGGTGCGGACGGTGGTGTCGGCCTCGGCCTCGGCGATACATTGGGGGATCGAGCGGGTGGCGTGGCCGACCTTCAGCCCCAGGTCCCACAGGAAATACAGGATATATTCGACCACGCGGCTGACATCGGCCGAGGGGTCGTCGGGTGTGAGGAACAGCAGGTCGATATCGCTGAAGGGGGCCAGCATGCCGCGCCCGTAGCCGCCGGTCGCCGCTACCGCGAGGGTCGGCCGCCCGGAGTCCGGCGCGAAATCCAGCGCGTGCTCCATGGTGAAATCGACCAGGGTGCGGATCATGCCGTCGGTATGGGCCGCCAGTTGCTTGGCGGCGGAGGCGCCGTGGAGGCGGTGGGCCTCGAATTCCTCGCGCACCGACGCCTGGAAGCGGGCGAGATGCCGGCGGAACAGGCCGATCGCCACCTCGCGCGGCACGGCAGCGCCCGTTTCCGGTGACAGGAGGGAGGCCGCGAGGCTTCGGGTCAGGTCCCTGACGGACAGGGAAGGAGAAGACAGAGTCGACATCGCGGCGTGATCGGTTTCCTGAAAATGTTTGCGAGCGGCCAGCCGGCCGATCCCGGCGGCCTGTTTCGCAAGCCGTCCGTCATTCTATCCGTGGTCCAGATGTCGCGATTCTTCAAGCATCAGTTTCTTGAGCGCGTAGACCATGTCCAGCGCGCCGCGTGGCGTCAAGGCATCCGGATCGAGCTGTTCGAGCATTTCGCGCACCGCTTCGGGCACGCCGGGGGGGGCTGTATCGACCGGTTCCGGCGTGGTCGGGGCG
>NZ_JBDNXE010000256.1:0-1742 GCF_047721585.1 Gluconacetobacter sp. | reverse complement strand
GCGTGTGCAGGATGGCATGGCCGGTGCGGTCGGCGGCGGCGCAGGCGCGGGGCACCGGGGCCTCGCCGTAATTGCGCATGTGGCCGCCGAACGGGCGCTGGTAGATCTTGCCCTCTTCGGTGCGCGAGAAGGGAACACCCAGATGTTCCAGCTCCTGCACCGCCGGCACGGCCTCGCGGCACATATATTCGATGGCGTCCTGGTCGCCCAGCCAGTCCGACCCCTTCACGGTGTCGTACATGTGCCAGCGCCAGTTGTCCTCGGCCATGTTGCCCAGCGAGGCGCCGATGCCGCCCTGGGCGGCGACGGTGTGGCTGCGGGTGGGGAAGACCTTGGTGATGCAGGCGGTCTTCAGCCCGGCCGCCCCCATGCCCAGCGTCGCACGCAGGCCCGACCCGCCGGCGCCCACGACCACGACGTCGTACGCGTGGTCGATGATGCGGTAGGCATTCGATGATGGAAGAGTGATCGCGTTCATTGTTTGGACGTGTCCCGATGCTCGTCCGGCCCGATGGGCGCCTTTGGCGGCTGCTCCGGGGCCGGAACTGTCCTCTGTGTCACTTGCCTCGTGGCCCCCCGGACATCCGGCCCGGGGGAGCCCGATCAGGCACCCGCCTTGGTCGACGGAGCCAGCGCCAGCTTCAGGACGGCGATCACCGCGAACAGCCCGATCAGAAGGGCGGCGCCCTTGAGAAGCAGGCTGGCCGGCAGATGCGCCTTGCCGTGCACGTAGTCATCGATGATGACCTGCAGGCCCAGCTGCATGTGGTAGAACGTCAGGACCATCAGGGCCAGCAGCATCGAGGCGTTGACGGGCTTGCCGCCCCATTCCACGACATCCTGCTGTTCCGCGCCGGCAAGGCGCAGGACCTGGATGACGAACCAGCCCGAAAGCGGGACCAGCGCCACGGCGGACATCCGTTCCAGCCACCAATGGTCGACACCGGTCTTGGCCGAGCCGAGGCCCCTGGCCCGGCCGAGTTGCGAGCGCATGACATCAATGCGCGGCGTGTGGGACGCGTTCATGTCAGGATGCCTTCTTCTTTCTGGAGCGGCAGGCGGCGACGCCGAAGATGCTGGCGAGCAGCACCAGCGTGGCCCCCACCGTCACACCCACGGCCACCGGGCCGTCTTCGTTGATCTCCTTCTTTTCGAAGCGGTGGCCGGTATCCCATGCGAGATGCCGCAGCCCCGCGACGAAATGGTAGACCAGCGCCAGCGTCCACCCCGCGAGGGCGAGCTTGCCCAGCGGATTGCGGGTGACCTTCTGAACCTTCTTGAAGGATTCTGGCCCTTTCGCTGCGGCGCTCAGCCAGCAGACGCCCAGCGCGGACCCTGCCGCAGCCGCGACGCCGGCTGCCCGGTTCGCAATCGAAAGAAACATGGAGAGGCGGAAGCGATAGACCTGGAGATGCGGGGACATGGGTCGCCGGGTCAGTGTTCCGTCGCTTCGGTGCCCTATATAGAGCGCATCACGGACATCCTGCATGGTCGTCTCGTCGATTTCCCTGATTATGGCTCCGGTTTGTTCCGTCGCCTTGTGCCTGTTCGGTCCTACGCCGGGGATGCGGCGCGGTCAACGCAGGGGGGAACACGAGGTCGCGAGACGCGCGGCCGGCATTCGGGTCCGGGGGACCCGGACCGTGGGGGACCCGTGCCGGGGGCCGGCCGGGCGGGGGTTTTGCGTGCCGGTGTCCGCCCGCGCGGGGCGGACGGACGTGGGCACGCCGGACGCGCGGCGG
>NZ_JBDNXE010000255.1:0-1862 GCF_047721585.1 Gluconacetobacter sp. | reverse complement strand
GCGGGCTGGCCAGATAGTTGGCGCGCACGTTGGGCGAGATACGGCCTTCGAAGTTCCGGTTGCCCGACAGCACCGAAACGGCGACCAGCTTGTTGCCCTCGATCGCATCGACGATATGCGGCTCCAGCGGGCCGGAATTGCCGATGCAGGTCGTGCAGCCATAGCCGACGGTGTTGAAGCCCAGCGCGTCGAGTTCTTCCGTCAGGCCGGCACGGTTCAGGTAGTCGGTGACGACCTGCGAACCCGGCGCCAGCGACGTTTTCACCCAAGGCTTCGGCTTCAGCCCGAGCGCCCGCGCCTTCTTCGCCACCAGACCGGCCGCGATCAGCACCGCCGGGTTGGAGGTGTTGGTGCAGGAGGTGATCGCCGCGATCACCACGTCGCCATGGCCGATCTCGTAGTTCGTGCCGGCCACCTTGGCCTTCTTGTGCGCGTCGGCGGCGGGAACGCCCAGACCGCCGGTCAGCTCGGTTTCGAACGCGCCGGTCGCATCCTTCAGCGTCACGCGGTCCTGCGGACGCTTCGGCCCGGCCAGTGACGGCACGACGGTCGAAAGCTCCAGCTCCAGCGTGTCGGTGAACACCGGCTCATGCGATTCCGCGGTGCGGAACATGCCCTGCGCCTTCAGGTATTCTTCCGTCAGCTTGATGCGGTGTTCGTCACGGCCGGTCTGGCGCAGGTAATCCAGCGTCAGATGATCGACCGGGAAGAAGCCGCAGGTCGCGCCATATTCCGGGGCCATGTTCGCGATCGTCGCACGGTCGGCCACCGGCAGATGATCCAGCGCCGGGCCGAAGAATTCGACGAACTTGCCGACGACGCCCTTCTTGCGCAGCATCTGGGTGACGGTCAGCACCAGATCGGTCGCCGTCGCGCCCTCGGGCAGCTTGCCCGTCAGCTTGAAGCCGATGACATCGGGGATCAGCATCGCGATCGGCTGGCCCAGCATCGCGGCCTCGGCCTCGATCCCGCCCACGCCCCAGCCCAGCACGCCCAGGCCGTTGACCATCGTGGTGTGGCTGTCGGTGCCATACAGCGTGTCGGGATAGACGTAGCTCTTGCCGTCGACATCGGCCGTCCACGCGACCTGGGCGATATATTCCAGGTTCACCTGATGGCAGATGCCCGTGCCCGGCGGCACGACCGAGAAATTCTCGAACGCTTCCTGGCCCCAGCGCAGGAAGGCATAACGCTCGCCGTTCCGCTCGAACTCGATGGTGACGTTGTCCTGCAATGCCTCGGGCGTGCCGGCCACGTCCACCATCACCGAGTGGTCGATGACGAGGTTGACGGGCACCAGCGGGTTCACCTTCTGCGGGTCGCCCTTCAGCTTCAGGATACCGTCGCGCATCGCGGCCAGATCGACCACGGCGGGCACGCCGGTGAAGTCCTGCATCAGAATACGCGAGGGTTTGAACGGAACTTCCTTCGTGCTGCTGCCCGAGGGCAGCCAGCCGGCGATCGACTTCGCGTCCTCGACGCTGTACGACCGGCCATCCTCGAAACGCAGGATGTTTTCCAGCAGAACCTTGAGGCTGACCGGCAGGCGCTTCACATCGCCGATGGTCTTCTCAGCTTCCGGAATCGAGAAATAATGATAGGTCTTGCCGTCTACGTTCAGCGTGCGGCCTGTCTTGATTGAATCGTGCCCAACCGACTTCATTGGTTTTTCCTCCGTGGCGTCAGCGACGGATCATCCAATCGGGGCACGTTCTTCGCATATGAAGGCGGTGTGTTCCCTCTGGACAACCGGCTTGATCTCCCAACGGTCGTAGAACATACCCGGACGCGGTGACGACACAAGCTGACCCCGGTAACAAGAACGCGGGGGGGGCGGGCCGTCGTCCCCCCGCCGCCGCCGC
>NZ_JBDNXE010000254.1:0-1874 GCF_047721585.1 Gluconacetobacter sp. | reverse complement strand
GGACTGGCGCCGGCCACGATGGTCGGCAGCCAGACACTGGCGCAGATGCAGGCGGCGACTGTCGCGGCGCAGGCGCTGGCGGCGGCGGCCATGCCCTCTGCCGCGCTGCTGGATGCGCAGGGCCGCGTAAAGCTGACGATCGCGGGAGATGTGACCGTGGCGCCCGTCACGCCATCCGGCGGCTCCCCCACCACGCTGGGCGCCTATCTGGGCACGCTGGCGAAATCGTCCGACCTGTCGGCCTATCTGACGGCGCAGGCGGCGTCGGAGACCTATGCAACGCTTTCGGCGCTGGGTGAGACGGACAGCGTGGCCCATGCCGCGCAGGCGACGGCGCAGGCCGCCGTGCCCTCTGCCGCGCTGCTGGATGCGCAGGGGCGGGTGATGGTGCCAGTCGTCGGAGATGTGACCGGCGCGCCCGTGGTGCCGGCCGGTGGCAGCAGCGTCAATCTGGGCACGTATCTGGGCACCCTGGCGACGCAGGCCGGGCTTGTGGCCGAGACCAGCCGCGCGACGGGTGCCGAGGCGGTATTGCAGGGCAATATCGGCACCGAGGCGGCGGCGCGGGCCAACGCGGACGCGTTGCTGGCGCAGCTTTCGGGGGCCGTCTTTACTGGTGCGGTGTCGGTGCCGCAGTTGAACCTCGGCGGCGACATCTACCCATCGACAGTCGGTGGTCAGTACTCCGCGCATTATGGCCCCGGCAGCGTATGGCGACTGTCATTCCAGGGGGACGGTAACCTCGTCGTCTATGATAGCGGCGGGAACCATATTTTCACTGTTGGTGGCACGGACGACAACATGACGGTCGCCGTGCCCACTACATTTGGCGCGGCTGTCCAAGTTCCGACGCCCGCTGCTGGCGATAACTCAAGCAACGTTGCCACGACGGCGGGTGTTCGGGCGGAGATCGCCAGCGGTTACACGGTCGCGACGCTTCCGAGCGATGGGCGGCGCTATGTCGGCGCGCGCGCCTATGTCACCGATGCGACCGCCTGCAATTTCATGGCGTCTCCGACCGGGGGCGGCGCGACGTTCTGCCCGGTCATCTCCAACGGCACAGCCTGGATCGCGGAGTAACACTGATGGGAAACTATATCCTCTATCGCACTGTCGATTTTACGGTGACGGGTGCGCCCTATACCGATCCCGACACCAATCAGGTGGTCACGCCGGCTCCCGTCGTCGCCGACCCAAAGGGCAAGGTGATCCTCACCCAACAGATCGCCGGCCCGGAAACGGTGACCGTGCCCGAGGGGTTCGCACTGGCAGCCGACCCGGACGGCAAATACCCGATCGGCACCATCTATACGCCGCCAGCGTGATCGAGGCCGGAATGCTGCTATCGTGGCTGCAAACATGGTCCGGGCCGATCAGTGAGGTGCTGGCGGCATGCGGCGGCTGGTACGCCAAAGTCGCACGCGATCATGCCCAGGTCCGGCGTGATCGTCTGGACGCCGGCACGCAGGCGCTGCAATTGGTGGCGTCCTATCAGGCGCGCGAAACGGCGCTGATCGCGGAACGCGAGAGGTCGCTGGCATATGAGATGGATGCGCGAGCACGAGCGCGGATCGCGGCCGATGTGCTCCAGGAGGTGCATGCCGAGGCGATCTCGGCGCGCGTACGGTGCCATGACCTCGAAATGCGGGCTGGGTTGCCGTTGACTGATTTCCCCCTATTCCCGGATTTCCCGTTCCGAGAGGTCTCGCTGCCGGTTCAAGTGGCGACACAGGAGGAGCACCGAACGAACTCCGACGGGTGTATCAAGCCGGAAAAAGAACCGGCTTAGACACGGCTGAACATCCCTTCAGCACCCCTTAAAAAGGGTTCCAAATCTATTGCCCCGCAGTTCCAAACCTCGCGGCCCGCTTCAG
>NZ_JBDNXE010000253.1:0-1887 GCF_047721585.1 Gluconacetobacter sp. | reverse complement strand
AATCCATTCTCATCCTGATTGACGCGCTCTCTCACCCAGATTGTCGCGCTACACGCAATACCATTCTGAACGGTGACAGCGTGCAGTTGATGCGCGCACTCCCGCGTAATGAGGTGGATTTCATCCTGACAGACCCGCCTTATCTGGTGAACTATCAGGGCAGGGATGGGCGGAAGGTTCGCAACGACGATAATGCGCGCTGGCTCCGGCCCGCTTTCAACCAGATGCACCGTGTTCTGAAATGGGGCGGGTTTGCCGTTTCGTTCTATGGCTGGAACCGCATCGACTTATTCGCCGATGCCTGGAAGGCGGCGGGATTCCGCATGGTCGGGCATATCGTCTTTCGCAAGTCCTATTCGTCCTCTTCCCGGTTTCTCCGGTATGAACACGAAAGTGCCTATCTTCTGGCCAAGGGCAATGTAACGCCCCCGGCAAAACCTATCCCCGATGTGCTCGACATGCCCTATTCAGGCAATAAACTGCACCCGACACAAAAGCCGGTGGCGGCCTTGCTTCCCCTGGTGGAAGCTTTCTGCCCTGTAGGCGGTCTGGTGCTGGACCCGTTCGCGGGTTCCGGTTCGTCGCTGGTGGCGGCGCAGCATCTTGGGCGCGACTGGCTGGGCATGGAACTGGACCCGGAGCACGCGGCCACGGCGACCCGTCGGCTGGCCTGGCACGGGGCAGGGAGGGCGGCGGCGTAAGCCGCCCTTTTCTTTCTTCACGCTGACCGGGCGGCCAGAAAATCGCGCCGGTCCTTCGGGACCGGCGGTGGGGACGCGCTGCCCGCACGTGCGGCGCTCGCCGGCATGGCCGGCTCGCAAGGTTCAGTGAAACAGGGGGCTGGACCGGCGCCCTTTGATCCAATCCCAACGCTGCCAGGTCAACGCGCCGCGTTCCTGGCGCGAGCGGAAGGCACCGACAAGGGCGCCTCGGTCAGGATTGTCCGGCGCGCTCCGCGCGCTGTCCCGATCGTGAAAACGATGTCGGGAAACTGGCTTCTATTCCCTGGATATATCGGAACCGTCCCGGCATGTGTGAGATATTCCATTCCACGGAAAGGATGCGATCCATGCTGCTCGGTCTCGGAATTGCCCTTGGCGTCGCCGGTATCGGTTTCCTGTGCTGGCTGCTGTTTCTCTGTGCGGTCTATGCAGCTCCCCTGTTTGTGGCGGCAATGGTCTGCACCACATTTTATGACCACGCCATGATGTCCGGCTCTCATGCCATCCTTGCTGGTATCGCCGCCGGGATCATGGTTCTGGTGCTCGGTCAGGCGATCCTCGTCTCCTCGCACGATCCCGTCCTGCGGGTTACGGTCTCGCTCCTGCTTGCTTTGCCAGCCGCGCTGGCTGGATTTGGCATGACGCTGGGGTTCAGCGGTCTGGGCGATATGGGTGCCATTCCCTCGTATATCTTCGCGACATTTGGGGCGCTGTGCGTCGGTGGGGCCGCATGGACGCGGCTATGCGCCATCCAGCCCGCCTGAAAGATGGTCCCTCCGGCGAACCGGAAGGGCCGGGGGGGGCAGTCCACATGGGACGATTACGCCTGACTCCATGTGTCGCATTTACGCACTTCCTCCATCGAAAGGGCTGAGCACGGACCGGCGGATGGGATGTAGGATTGTCCAGCGTCACGCTGAGATACGTCCATTCATGTGGTGAGGTATGTGCCTGCCGCGTCCATCATGGTTTTCCAGCATCGGTATGGGTGTGATCTCTGTCACAGGCCCGCAGTTCGGTACGACTGGTAACGGCCCCGGATTGTCCCGAGACGCAGGGAGACGTCACCATCAGACCCACGCCCCAGTCATGAAACACGACGGACTGGCCCTGGGCTGTGCCCCATGGCGTGGTGTAGGAACTGGATTGGCTGCTGAGGCGGCCA
>NZ_JBDNXE010000252.1:0-1919 GCF_047721585.1 Gluconacetobacter sp. | reverse complement strand
CCCAGGGCGTGCAGGGCGGTGGCTGCGATGGCGGTGGCGTCGAGCCCGGCCTCGCGATACTGGGCGTCCTGCGTGTTGTGGTCGATGAAGCGGTCGGGGAGCGTCATCGGGCGGAAGCGGACGCTGTCGAGCAGGCCGGTGCGCGCCAGATGATGCATGACATAGGCCCCGAACCCGCCCTCGGCGCCTTCCTCGATGGTGATCAGCACCGCGTGGTTGCGGGCGAGGTTTTCGATCAGCGCGGTGTCGAGCGGCTTGGCGAAGCGGGCGTCTGCCACCGTAGGGGGGAGGCCCTGGGTGGCCAGCATGTCGGCGGCCTTCAGCACCTCGGCCATGCGGGTGCCCAGCGACAGGATGGCGATGCCGCCCTTCTCGCGCCCGGCCTGGCGGCCCATTTCGCGGACGATGCGGCCACGGCCGATCTCCAGCACCGTGCCTTCCTCGGGCAGGGCCAGCCCCAGCCCGTTGCCGCGCGGGTAGCGCAGCGCGATCGGGCCGTCGTCGAAGGCGCAGGCGGTGGCCGTCATGTGCAGCAGTTCCAGCTCGTCGCTGGGGGCCATGATGGTCATGCCGGGCAGGCAGCCCAGGTAGTTGATGTCGAACGATCCCGCGTGGGTGGCGCCGTCGGCGCCGACCAGACCGGCGCGGTCGATGGCGAAGCGCACCGGCAGGTTCTGCAGCACCACGTCATGCATCACCTGATCATAGGCGCGTTGCAGGAAGGTGGAATAGATGGCGCAGAACGGGCGCAGCCCCTCGGTGGCCATGCCGGCGGCGAAGGTGACGGCATGCTGCTCGGCGATGCCGACATCGAAGAAGCGATCGGGATAGGCGCGGGCGAAGGCATCGAGCCCGGTGCCCGACGGCATGGCGGCGGTGATGGCGACGATGCTGTCGTCCTGCTTCGCCCGGTGCGTCAGTTCGCGGCTGAAGACCGAGGTGTAGCTGGGCGGGCCGGGGGGCGCCTTGGTCTGCACGCCGGTGACGACGTTGAACTTGGCCACCGCGTGATATTTGTCGCCCGCCGATTCGGCCGGGCGGTAGCCGCGCCCCTTCTCGGTGAGGATGTGCAGCAGGATCGGGCCTTTGTCGTCGGCGTCGCGCAGATTGCGCAGGATCGGCACCAACTGGGTGAGGTCGTGGCCATCGACCGGGCCGACATAATAGAAGCCCAGTTCCTCGAACAGCGTGCCGCCGGTGATCATGCCGCGCGCATATTCGTCGGCCTTCCTGGCGGTGCGTTCCAGCCGCTCGGGCAGGCGGCGGGCCACCTTGCCGGCGAGGTCGCGCAGGCCGAGGAACTGGCGCGAGGACATCAGCCGCGACAGGTAGTTGGACATGGCGCCGACCGGCGGGGCGATCGACATCTCGTTGTCGTTCAGCACCACGATCAGCCGCCCGGCGCCGGGGCCGGCGACCGCGGCGTTGTTCATCGCCTCGTAGGCCATGCCGGCCGAGATCGAGCCGTCGCCGATCACCGCCACCACGTTGCGCTCGCGGTAGGAGGGGTCATGCTCGGCGCGCAGGTGGTGCGCCACCGCCATGCCCAGGCCGGCCGAGATCGAGGTGGAGGAATGGGCGGCGCCGAACGGGTCGTATGGGCTCTCGCTGCGGCGGGTGAAGCCCGACAGGCCGCCGGGCTGGCGCAGGGTGCGGATGCCCTCGCGCCGGCCCGTCAGGATCTTGTGCGGGTAGGCCTGGTGGCCGACATCCCAGATGATGCGGTCGTCGGGCGTGTCGAACACCGCGTGCAGCGCCACCGTCAGTTCCACCACGCCCAGCGAGGCGCCCAGATGGCCGCCCGTGGTCGAGACCGCATCGACCGTCTCGGCCCGCAATTCCTCGGCCAGCTGGCGGAGCTGGTCCACCGACAGGTTGCGCAGGTCGCGCGGCGCGCTGACCCGGTCCAGCAGCGGAAA
>NZ_JBDNXE010000251.1:0-1940 GCF_047721585.1 Gluconacetobacter sp. | reverse complement strand
CGCTCACCCCCAACGCGTTGAGAGCTGTTTTGACGATGTATGGCGCGTTGAGTTGAGCGACGTTGTATTGCTCGAACTGGCTGTCATGGTCGATGAACATATCCGGGAGCGTCATGGTGCGCAGACGGACATTGTCGAGCAGGCCGGTCTTCGAGAGATGCTGGGCCACAAACGATCCGAAGCCGCCGACTGAGCCTTCCTCGATGGTGATCAGCACGGCGTGGTCGCGGGCAAGCTGCTCGACGAGTTGCGTATCCAGCGGCTTGGCGAAGCGGGCGTCGGCCACGGTTGGCGGCAGGCCGTGCGCGGCGAGCTGGTCGGCGGCCTTGAGCACTTCCTGCAGACGCGGGCCAAGCGACAGAATAGCGATGCCACCCTTCTCGCGGCCGGACTGCTGGCCCATCTCGCGGACAATGCGGCCCTTGCCGATCTGGATGATCTCGCCCTTCGCGGGCATCTCCAGACCGTAGGTGTTGCCGCGCGGATAACGCAGGGCGATCGGGCCTTCATCGAACTCGCAGGCCGTGGCCGTCATGTTCAGCAGTTCGATCTCGTCGGACGGCGCCATGATGGTCATGCCCGGCAGGCAGCCCAGATAGGCGATGTCGAACGAACCCGCATGCGTCGCGCCGTCGGCGCCGACCAGACCGGCGCGGTCGATGGCGAAGCGGACCGGCAGCTTCTGCAGCACCACGTCATGCATGACCTGATCGTAGGCGCGCTGCAGGAAGGTGGAATAGATCGCGCAGAACGGCCGCAGCCCTTCCGTCGCCATGCCGGCGGCGAAGGTCACTGCGTGCTGTTCGGCGATGCCGACATCGAAGAACCGGTCAGGGAATTTGGTGGCGAACTTGTCGAGGCCCGTGCCGGATGGCATCGCGGCGGTAATGGCCGTGATGCGGTTGTCCGTGGTGGCGCGGTCGATCAGCTCGCGGGAGAAGACGTTGGTCCAGGACGGCGGTCCCGGAGGGGCCTTCTTCTGCTCGCCAGTGACGACATTGAACTTCGCCACGGCATGATACTTGTCGCCCGCGGCCTCGGCCGGCTTGTAGCCGTGGCCTTTCTCGGTGATGACATGCAGCAGGATCGGGCCCTGATCCGTGTCGCGCAGGTTGCGCAGGATCGGCACCAGCTGGCTCATGTCGTGGCCGTCGACCGGGCCGACATAATAGAAGCCCAGCTCCTCGAACAGCGTGCCGCCGGTGATCATGCCGCGGGCATATTCCTCGGCCTTCTTGGCGGTGCGTTCCAGACGGTTGGGCAGTTTCTTGACCACCTTTCCGGCGAGGTCACGCAGGCCCATGAACTGGCGCGAGGACATCAGGCGGGAGAGGTAGTTCGACATCGAGCCGACCGGCGGCGCGATGGACATCTCGTTGTCGTTGAGGATGACGATCAGCCGTTCCGCGCCTTCACCGGCGACGGCGGCGTTGTTCATTGCCTCGTAGGCCATGCCGGCGGAGATCGAGCCATCGCCGATCACCGCGATGACATTGCGCTCGCGGTAGGACGGGTCTTCCTCGGCGCGCAGATGGTGCGCCACGGCCATGCCGAGACCAGCGGAAATGGAGGTGGAGGAATGGGCCGCGCCGAACGGGTCGTATTCGCTCTCCGAGCGGCGGGTGAAGCCCGACAGGCCGCCCGGCTGGCGCAGGGTGCGGATGCGGTCGCGGCGTCCGGTGATGATCTTGTGCGGGTAGGCCTGATGGCCCACGTCCCAGATCAGCCGGTCGTCGGGGGTGTCGAACACGGCATGGATCGCGACCGTCAGTTCCACCACGCCCAGCGAGGCCCCGAGATGTCCGCCCGTGGTGGAGACCGTCTCGACCGTCTCCGACCGCAGCTCGTCCGCGACCTGCTTCAGTTGCTCGATCGACAGGTTCCGAAGGTCAACAGGATACGAAACACGATCCAGCAACGGAAAACGGCCGCGGGTGGGG
>NZ_JBDNXE010000250.1:0-2108 GCF_047721585.1 Gluconacetobacter sp. | reverse complement strand
CCGACCGGGGGGAACCCCACCCGCCGTCAACCGTAAAAGATGGAATATCATCACGTTAAGGCCGGTTTCCCGCTTCCGGCTCTCCACCCGCCCGCCACGGCCCAGCACGGAGATCCCTTCTTGACCCCACAGCCCGGCACACCCCCTCGCCCCTCCCCGCTCCGCAGAACCCTGGCCATCCTGGCCGGCGTGTTCGCGCTGACCATCATCCTGCTGATCGCGCTGTGGAACTGGGACTGGTTCGTACCCATGCTCAACCGCCGGGCCTCGGCGTCCCTGCATCGTCCGGTCACGGTCGCCCACCTGCATGTCCGCCTCGGCTGGACGACCACGATCACGCTGGACGATCTGCATATCGCCCAGCCCGAAGGCTTCACGGCGGAGAAGGAAGAATTCGCCAGCGCAAAATCCCTGACCATCGCGATCAAGCCATGGCCCTCTCTCGTCGGCCACGGCCTCACGCTCCCGCTGGTCGCTCTCGACAGCCCACGCGGCGACATCGTGGCCCTGAAGGACGGCCGCAACAACTACACCTTCACGGCAGACGGCAAGCCGGCCCCGGACGACGGATCGCCCACCACCCTGCCCGATATCGGCGAACTGCGCATCACCGACGGCGATATCCGTATCGCGCTGGCGCGGCTGCGCAGCGATTTCCGCCTGGCGGTCCACACCACGCCCCCGGCGGAGGGCAAACCGGGCACCATCGTCGCCGATGCCAAGGGCCGCTACGCCGCCCAGCCGATCACCGGCCATTTCGTCGGCGGCGCGCTCCTGACGCTGGCCAATGCGCAGAACCCCTACCCGGTCGATCTATCCATCGCCAACGGCCCCACATCGGTCACCCTGCGCGGCACGGTCGACGACCCGCTCCATTTCGCCGGGGCGCAGCTCAACCTCAAGCTCGCCGGCCCGGACATGTCGCTGCTCTACCCGCTGATCGGCATCCCCATCCCGCAGACGCCGCGTTATTCCATCGCGGGAAAACTCGACTACACAGAAGCAAAGATCCGCTTCACCGGTTTCGACGGCCACCTTGGCGGCTCGGATATCGGCGGCGACATCATCGTCGATCCGCACCGCAAGGTCCCGTTCGTCGAGGCCACCCTGCGCTCCCACCGGGTGGACCTGGCCGACCTCGCCGGCTTCGTCGGCGCCGAACCGGGCCACGACACGACCGCCGATACGGCCGACACCAACGTCCTGCCCGACCAGCGCATCAATGTGCCCAAGCTGAACGCCGTCAACGCCCATATCGTGTATCATGGCGATCATATCGATAACAAACGCATCCCGCTGGACAATATCGACGTCGACGCCACGGTCCAGGACGGCGCGATCAACGTCCGCAAGCTGAACTTCGCCGTCGGCACCGGCACCCTCGCCTCCACCGCCACCCTCAACCCCGCCGCGAACAACGATTTCAGCACGCGCTTCAAGCTGGATGTCTCGCGCGTCCCCGTGGCACGTCTGATGAAGGGCGCCGGCTCCCTCGAAGGCCAGGGCACCATCGGCGGCCATGTCACACTGTCCTCCACCGGCCATTCGGTCGCCAACCTGGTCGCCAACGGCACAGGCGGCATCACGCTCGTGCTCGATCAGGGCGGTCACCTGTCCGCCATCCTGCCGGACCTGCTGGGGCTGCAACTGGGCAACGCCCTCCTCTCGGCGCTGGGCCTCCCCGACCGGACGCCGCTCCGATGCTTCATCGCCGACATGCCGCTCAAGGACGGCATCCTGTCCACAAACGCCTTCCTGCTCCAGACCGGCGACACCCGCACGACAGGCGACGGCACGATAAACTTCCGCACCAACACGCTGAATTACGCCATCACCACCCGCGCCATCCACTTCACCATCGCCTCGTTCCCCGGCGCGGTCCACATCACCGGCCCGCTACGCAGCCCGACCATCCTGCCGGGCGCGGAAATCGCCGGCCGCCTGGCCGCGACGGGCGCGCTGGCGGCGGTATTCCCCCCCGCCGCCATCATCCCCACCATCCAGTTCGGCGTCGGCAAGGGCTCGGCCTGCGAACAGGCGGGCGAACAGGCCAACGCCAACCCCGCCGCCGGCATCGCGCCCGGCGCCACCACCGGCCCCCACCCCTC
>NZ_JBDNXE010000249.1:0-2123 GCF_047721585.1 Gluconacetobacter sp. | reverse complement strand
CGATGTTCGCGCGGCTGCGGATCGTCTCGGATGCCTATACGTCCTGCGTGGGGGCGCATGCGGGCGCGGACGGTGCGATGGTCGCGGCCGGGACCGGGACGGTCGGGCTGGCCATTGCCGGCGGGGCGACGCGGCGGGTCGGCGGCTGGGGCTTTCCGCAGGGAGATGAAGGCGGCGGCGCCTGGATCGGGTTGCAGGCCATCCGGCTGATGCTGCGCGCCGGCGATGGCCGCATTCCCCCCACCCTGTTGAGCGAGGCCGTGCGGGCGCGGCTGGCGGATGGCGGGGCGGACCCGATGCTGTGGGCGGTCGGGGCGCGGGCCGCCGATTTTGCCGCGCTGGTGCCGATGGTCGCCGCGCTGGCCAGGGACGGGGACGCGGAGGCGCGGGACCTGCTGGGCCGGGCCGGGGCGGAAATCGAACTGCTGCTGGGTGCCCTGCGGGCGGCGGAGGGGTTTGCCTCCTTGCCCTGCTGTGTGCTGGGTGGGTTGGCGCCGCTGGTGCTGCCCTATCTTTCCCCCGCCACGCGGGCCGGGCTCTCCGCGCCGAAGGGCGATGCCATCGACGGGGCGATGAGGCTGGCGAAGCGGCTGCACGAGACGCCGCCGGCCTAGGCGCTCGGGCGGGGCCGCTGGGCTGCCATCTGGAATAAGGACTTGCGGTGGAGGCGGCATGCGGGTAGAAGCCCGGCCGTGGACGGCCCCCGCCTGTCCCGTATCTGGACTTGTACGCGCGTGCCTTGATTGATGCGGGGGGCACGGACTGGACGGACAAGAGACCCTTTCTGACCCACGGATTACGGTGAATGACAGCGTGTCCTGCCTTTGCAGGGACGCGGGCCGTGCGTCGTGTTTTTTTCGAGTTTTCCGGATGCTCATCCTGTCGTGAGGAATCCGGCCTTTGCCGAGTGCCCGGAGGCGCTTCATTTCATGACGACTTTTGCCGACCTTCAGCTTGCCGAGCCGTTGCTGCGTGCGCTGAACGAGGAGGGATACACCACCCCGACCCCCATCCAGGCCGGGGCCATCCCGCACCTGCTGGCCGGCCGGGACCTGCTGGGGCTGGCGCAGACCGGCACCGGCAAGACGGCGGCCTTCGCGCTGCCGATCCTGCACCGTCTGCTGACCCATCAGCGTCGTGCGGCCCCCAAGGGCGCGCGCGTGCTGGTGCTGGCGCCGACGCGCGAACTGGCGTCGCAGATCGACGAGAGCTTCAAAGCCTATGCCCGCCATATGCGCCTGAGCCATGCCGTGATCTTCGGCGGCGTCGGCCAGGGCCGGCAGGTCGAGGCGATGCGCCGTGGCGTGGACGTGCTGGTCGCGGCCCCCGGCCGCCTGCTGGACCTGATGGGCCAGGGCCATATCGACCTGTCGGGCCTGGAAGTGCTGGTGCTGGACGAGGCCGACCGGATGCTGGACATGGGCTTCGTCCGCGACATTCGCCGCATCGTGGCCGAACTGCCGCGCGACCGGCAGACGCTGCTGTTCTCGGCCACCATGCCGCGCAGCATCGCCGAACTGGCGCACGGCCTGCTGCGCGACCCGGCCACCGTGCAGGTGACGCCGCCGTCCAGCACCGTTGACCGGATCCGCCAGGCGGTGATGTTCGTCGATACCGACAAGAAGCGCGATGCGTTGCAGATGCTGGTGGATTCGCCCAAGGTCGAGCGCGCCGTGGTGTTCACGCTGATGAAGCATGAAGCCAACAAGGTCGCCGCCTTCCTGAACGACCATGGCATCGTGGCCGAGGCGATCCACGGCAACAAGTCGCAGGGCGCGCGCGAGCGGGCGATGTCCGGCTTCCGCTCCGGCGCCGTCAAGGTGCTGGTGGCGACCGACATCGCGGCGCGCGGCATCGACGTGGACGACGTGACGCACGTCTTCAACTACGACCTGCCCAACGTGCCGGAAAGCTATGTCCACCGGATCGGCCGGACGGCGCGTGCCGGGCGTGATGGCTGGGCGGTGTCGCTGTGCGATGCCGAGCAGCGGGCGTGGCTGCGCGACATCGAGAAGGCGATCGGCAAGCCGATCCCGGTGGTGATGGAGCATCCGTACCATTCCGAGGCGGCCGAGAAATCGACCATGCGTCCGCCGGTGCTCGGCGGTGGCGGCGGCCGGGGC
>NZ_JBDNXE010000248.1:0-2147 GCF_047721585.1 Gluconacetobacter sp. | reverse complement strand
CCCGCGGGGGGCCCGCCCCGGAGTATCCCGTCCCAAAGCCTAATTGCTGGGGGACCCCGCGCGTGCCGCGGGCCTGGCCCGGCGGGGGGGGGGAGGGGGGGTCTGCGGCCGGGGGGGCGGCCGCGCGGGGGCGGCGGGCGGTGATGGGGAAGGCGCTGGAGAAGGCGGGGGCCTGGCCGAAGCCGCGGCCGCGCGTCTGGCTGGCGGCGCCGGTCGTGGTCACGTATTCGTCGGGCAGTTCCTCGATGAAGCGGCTGGGGGTGGCCGATTGCCAGTTGCCGTAGATGCGGCGGCTGGCGGCATGGCTGATGATGGCCCGGTGCCGCGCCCGCGTGATGCCGACATAGGCGAGGCGCCGTTCTTCCTCCAGCCCCTTCAGGCCGCCCTCGTCGAGCGTGCGCTGGGAGGGGAAGACGCCTTCCTCCCAGCCCGGCAGGAAGACCGTGTCGAATTCCAGCCCCTTCGCGCCGTGCAGGGTCATGATGCTCAGCCGTTCGGTGCCGGCGCTTTCCTCGTTTTCCATCACCAGGGCGACATGTTCGAGGAAATGGCCCAGGCTTTCGAAATCGGCCAGCGCGCGCACCAGTTCCTTCAGGTTGTCCAGCCGGCCGGGCGCCTCGATCGAGGTGTCGGCCTTCCACATGTCGATATAGCCGCTTTCCTCCAGCAGCCTGTCGATGACCACGACATGGCCTTCGCGCGGCAGGTCTTCGCGGCTCTGTTGCAGGGTGTTCAGCAGGGTGGCCAGACTGTCGCGGGCCTTGCCCTTGATCTCGCCGCGTTCGAGCATGCCGCCGATCGCCGCCGTCAGCGGCATGCCGCCGTCGCGGGCGGCCTGGTGGAATTTCTGCATCGCGACGGCACCGATGCCGCGCCGGGGGACGTTGACGATGCGTTCGAACGCCAGGTCGTCCGCTGGCTGGTTCAGCACCCGCATATAGGCCAGCGCGTCGCGGATTTCCGCGCGTTCGTAGAAGCGCAGGCCGCCGACGACACGGTAGGGCAGGCCGAGTGCGATCAGCCGTTCCTCGAACGCGCGGGTCTGGAAGCCGGCGCGGACCAGGATGGCGATTTCGGACATGCGGTGGCCGCCGGCGCGCAGGCGTTCGACCTCCTCGCCGACCAGCCGGGCTTCGTCGTCCGAATCCCAGACCGAGGCCACGCGGACTTTTTCGCCTGATGCATCTTCGCGGCCGGGGCGCAGGGTCTTGCCCAGCCTGCCGTCATTATGCGCGATCAGGCCGGAGGCGGCGCCGAGGATCTGGGCGGTGGAGCGGTAGTTGCGCTCCAGCCGGACGATGGCGGCGCCGGGGAAATCGCGCTCGAAACGCAGGATGTTTTCCACTTCCGCGCCGCGCCAGGAATAGATCGACTGGTCGTCGTCGCCGACGCAGCAGATATTGGCCTGCTGGCCCTCGCGCTGGGCCAGCAGGCGCAGCCATAGATACTGGATGGTGTTGGTATCCTGATATTCGTCGACCAGGATATAGCGGAACAGCCGGTGATACTGGGCCAGCACGTCGGGCCTGGTACGCAGGATTTCGGTGACGTGCAGCATCAGGTCGCCGAAATCGCAGGCGTTGAGCTGCACCAGCCGTGCCTGGTAGCTGGCGTAGATCGCCCGGCACTGGCCGTTGGCGAAATCGCAATCTTCGGCCGGGGTGACGCGCTCGGGCGTCAGGCCGCGATCCTTCCAGCGCTGGATCACGCCCAGGATGCCCTGCGGGGGCCAGCGCTTGCTGTCGATGCGCAGCGGCTCGATCACCTGCTTGAGCAGGCGGAGCTGGTCGTCGGTGTCGAGGATGGTGAAGCCGGAACCGAGCCCGACATATTCGGCGTGGCGGCGCAGCATGCGCGCGCAAAGAGCATGGAAAGTGCCCAGCCACAGACCTTCGACCGGCTCGCCCAGCAGGGTGCCGATCCGCTCGCGCATTTCGCGCGCCGCCTTGTTGGTGAAGGTGACGGCCAGGATCTGGTAGGGCCGCGCCCGGCCTGAGAGCAGGATGTGGGCGAAGCGCGTGGTCAGGACGCGCGTCTTGCCCGTTCCGGCGCCGGCCAGGACCAGGAGCGGGCCGTCCGTCGTCTCGATCGCCATCCGCTGTTCGGGATTGAGGCGCTGGAGATAGTCCGGGGCGTCGGGGGTGGGG
>NZ_JBDNXE010000247.1:0-2147 GCF_047721585.1 Gluconacetobacter sp. | reverse complement strand
GGGTTCAGGCCCTTGGGGCAGGTCTGGGTGCAGTTCATGATCGTGCGGCAGGCATACAGCTTCAGCGGATCTTCCAGCGCATCCAGCCGGTCGCCCGTATGCTCGTCACGGCTGTCGGCGATCCAGCGATAGGCTGCCAGCAGGGTGGCCGGGCCGAGATACCGGTCGCCGTTCCACCAGTAGGACGGGCAGGAGGTCGAGCAGCAGAAGCACAGGATGCATTCCCACATCCCGTCCAGCTTCTCGCGTTCCTCGATGCTCTGGCGGCGCTCGGAATCCGGCGGCGGCGCGGTGTCGGACTTCAGCCAGGGCTCGATCGAGCGGAGCTGGGCATAGGCGCCGTTCAGGTCGGGCACCAGGTCCTTGACCACGGGCATGTGCGGCAGCGGATAGATCGATACCGCGTCCTTCACGTCCTTGATCGGCTTGAGGCACGCCAGCGTGTTCTCGCCGTCGATGTTCATCGCGCACGAGCCGCAGATGCCCTCGCGGCATGAACGCCGGAAGGTCAGCGTCGTGTCGACGTTGTTCTTGATGTGGATCAGCGCGTCCAGCACCATCGGGCCGATCTTGTCCAGATCGAGCTCGTAGGTGTCGACCACCGGGTTGGCGCCATCGTCAGGATTCCAGCGATAGATCCGGAAGGGCTTGACGTTCTTGGCACCGGGCTCGGCCGGGAAGATGCGGCCCTTCCCGATCGTGCTGTTCTTTGGCAGGCTGAATTCGACCATCGTCTCGTTCCTTTTCCGCCGCTTCGCTCAGTAGACGCGCTTCTTGGGGGGGAAGACCTGGACCTCGTCGGTCAGCGTCTTCATATGCACCGGGCGGTAGGTCAGGGTGACGCCGCCCTTGTCGTCCAGATGGGCGACGGTGTGCTTCATCCATTCCTTGTCGTCACGGTCCGGATAGTCGTCGTGGGCCTGGGCGCCGCGGCTCTCGTGCCGGGCTTCGGCGCCCGCCATCGTGACCGTGGCGTTGGCCAGCAGGTTCTCGAACTCCAACGCTTCCATCAGGTCGGTGTTCCAGATCAGCGACCGGTCCGAAACCGCGATGTCGGGCACCTCGGTCCAGATTTCCTTGATCTTCTCGACACCTTCCGCGAGGCTCTTGGAATTGCGGAACACCGCCGCGTGCTTCTGCATCGTGCGTTGCAGCTTGTCGCGCATGGCCGACACGTGGGTGCCGCCCTTGGCGTTGCGCAGCTTGTCCAGACGGTCCAGCGCGGCCTCGCCGGCCTTGGGCGGCAGCGGCGCGATGGTCTCCAGCGGCTTGATCAGCTCGGCGGCGCGCTTGGCGGCGGCGCGGCCGAACACGACCAGATCCAGCAGCGAGTTGGTGCCCAGGCGGTTGGCGCCATGCACCGACACGCAGGCGGCCTCGCCCACCGCCATCAGGCCGGGAACGACGGCATCGGGATTGTCGGCGGTGGGGCGGATGACCTCGCCATGATAGTTCGTGGGAATGCCGCCCATGTTGTAATGCACGGTCGGCAGGACGGGCACCGGCTCCTTGGTCACGTCGACGCCGGCGAAGATGCGCGCAGTCTCGACGATGCCGGGCAGGCGCTCATGCAGCAGGTCCGCGCCCAGATGCTCGAGATGCATCATGATGTAGTCCTTGTGCGGACCACAGCCACGGCCTTCGTTGATCTCGATGGTCATGGAGCGCGAGACGACATCGCGCGATGCCAGATCCTTGGCGGTCGGCGCGTAACGCTCCATGAAGCGCTCGCCTTCCGAGTTCGTCAGGTAGCCGCCTTCGCCGCGGCAGCCTTCGGTCAGCAGGCAGCCGGCCGGATAGATGCCGGTGGGGTGGAACTGGACGAATTCCATGTCCTGCGTCGGCACGCCGGCGCGCATCGCCATGCCGCCGCCGTCGCCGGTGCAGGTATGGGCCGAGGTGCAGGACTGGTACGCGCGGCCGTAGCCGCCGGTCGCCAGCACCACCGTCTGCGCGCGGAAGCGATGGATCGTGCCGTCTTCCAGGCACCAGGCGACGACGCCGCGGCAGGCGCCTTCGTCGTCCATGATCAGGTCGATGGCAAAATATTCGACGAAGAACTCGACGTTATGCTTCAGGCACTGCTGGTACAGCGTGTGCAGGATGGCATGGCCGGTGCGGTCGGCGGCGGCGCAGGCGCGGGGCAC
>NZ_JBDNXE010000246.1:0-2157 GCF_047721585.1 Gluconacetobacter sp. | reverse complement strand
TTCCGTTCCGCCGCCTGCCGCACCAGATCGTCCCAATCCTGCGCGCAGGCGATGGCTGGCGAGAGCGTCAGCGCAAGCACAGCCAGCATGCGGCCGGACATGAAAAACCGGCGTCTCATTCCCTCCCTCCTGGGCGTTTCGCAGGTCGGTTCCAGACCAGTTGCCATTCACGCCCGCCGCGCCCGGCCTGGAACAGCGTGGCGCGGATTGGCTGCGTGAAAGTGGGATCGTCCAGGAGCACGGATACATACTCGCCGGCACGTTCCCCGGTGCGTTTCCATCCCGCGCCCAGCTCGGGGCCAGTATCCCCGTCACCCAAGTGGACGCGATAATCCGGCGCATGCTCCGCGCCATTGTTTTCCGCTGGAACGAAGGTCAGTTCGGCGTCCAGCGACAGGGTGCGCACACGCCCGGCAAATCCATCGGCGGTGCGGGTGAAAAATCCGATCTGGCTCATGGGAAAAATCCTCTCGTAAATGGTAGGGATGACGGAAAATCCGACGACCATGTCGCCGTCATTGGATGGGCGGTTCGCTCTGTTTCACGGGCATCATTGGCGGTCCCAGAAGCGGCCGTTCCCGCACTGGATCGCGCAGATCCGGGAGAGGATCGAAATGCGGGGGCGGTTGCTCGGCCTCTCCCGTCCTGACATGCATCGGCACGGCGCGTCCGATGACGGTGTTCATCGGCAGGACACCGAAATACCGCCCGTCCAGACTGGTCGGCACGGCGGCGTTCATGACGAACACCTGCCCCGGCCCGAGGCGTTGGCAGCCCTCCCAGACCGGCAGCGCCCGGCCGCGATGATCGACGGGTTTCGCATCGCCGGCCGGTTTCCCGTCGATGGTGACATGCGCGCCATTCCGACAGACACTCTGCCCCGCCAGTGCCGCCACCGGCTTGAGCAGCGGCCCGCCGAAAGGTAGGTAGCCGCGCGTTGCCAGCAGCGTCGCCTCGCGCTCCGGCAGGCGGATGGCGACAATGTCGCCGACGCGCACCGGGACTGTGGCCTGGATGCGATACAGGCCCACCGGAACGCTGGCCGTCTCGTTCCAGACCCAGCGCGGCGCGGGATGAAACGCCAGCGAAGTGCCCACACCGAGCACGGCGAAATACGTGGTGAAAAACCAAGCGCGCCGGGTCATGACGCGGCCCTCCGGCGTAACCATCCTTCATGCCGTTCGCGCGTGTAGGGACGCGGCTCCTCCGCTGCCGTGAGCCGGTGATGCAGGTGCCGCCAGTGATCGGGACAGGCGGTCGTAGGATCAATTCCCAGCGCCTCCACGCCGTCGATGGCCTCCAGCACCCGACGCACCTTTGGCCAGCCGCTCTGGCGCAGCAGGCTCTCGCCACCGGGGCGCACGAAGGGCACGGTCTGGCAGGCTTCCTGAGCGCCGACCGCGCGCACGATGTCGACGCAGGACACGACGGTGCCGAAATCGTTCGCAGCCCAGCGGATAAACGCGAACACACTGTCCGGCGTGAAGCTCATCAGCCTGCGCCGACGATCGAGAATGCGGTCCTCGACAGGGTGCCCGAACCGGACCCAATGCTCGATGCGCTTCTCGATCCAGGTCAGTTCGACCGTGGTGAGGGCATCGCCCCGCGACGGGAAAGAACGGGCGGTCATGGGACACCAACCAGGCGATCCGCGACCGCTTCCCGAGCGTTTTCTCCACGCCCCGACCGGGCGGCCGGAAGGGGAGCGAAAAGACCGAAATCCCCTACATAATAAGTTATTATATTAGTTATATAAGTTACGGGTCCATTTTTTCCTTTTGAATCAGATGCTTCGACGGGTTTTTGCACCTGTAGCAACGGTAATTCCGCACCTGCACCAACGGCATGTTCCGCATCTGAAGCAACGGTATGATCCACATGGTTTTCCCCAGGCACTGTGGATCGACCCGTTGGAACAATGCGCAGGACTCCCGGTTTTCCGCCAGAAACGAGCTGAAAATCGTATCCTGGAATACTCTGGCGGCGCACGATGGTGCCGATATCGATCATGAAATTGCGCAACGGGGTAAGACTGCCGGAACGGGCATGAAGATCCACCACATCGAACGTCCACCCGGTCTTCTGCCGACCGGCATGGCGGCGCGCCAGCCGGTAAAGCCAGCGTTCCAGACCACCGGCCAGCCGGAAGTAGGCGGG
>NZ_JBDNXE010000245.1:0-2157 GCF_047721585.1 Gluconacetobacter sp. | reverse complement strand
CGGCGGGGCGTCTATCGCGGCCGGCCTGGCATGCCGCCCCCGGACGTTCTGCGGACGCTGATCGGGCGGGGTGGGGTAGCGGCTGCGCTGTTCTTCTCGGCCGAGACGGCGCGCCAGTTCCTGCGGCATCTGCCGCGCGATGTGCGGGATAAGTTGCGCGAGGCGCGGGCCATCGCGATTTCCGACAGGGCGGCCGAGGTGCTTGCCTCGGCGCCCTGGGGGGAGATCGTCCGGGCGGCGACGCCCGATCAGGCGGCGATGCTTGCCCTGCTGGGGGTGGCCGCCCGCTAGAGCATCATCCGACCGGATGGACTCGTCTGGTCGGATAAAGATGCGCGCACAAACAATGCTCCAGGTGGGCCAGGCCGCCTGTCGGGCGGCCTGGCATCGGCGTCAATGGAAGGCGGCGACGCCTGCGCTCAGATCCTCGCCCCGAGCGCGGGCCTGGCGCATGTAGGCGCGCGCGTGGTCCGGGATCGAGAGGGACAGCGTCAGCAGGCCGGCGAAGACATAGAGGCCCGAGAAGATCCAGATGATCCCCTCGATGCCGTGCCAGCCCTGGAACCAGGTGACGATGGCCGGCCCGACCCAGGTGCTGGCCCCGGCGCCAAGGCCCAGGGCGGACAGGGCGGCGGCCTTCTCTTTCGGGCAGATCTGCGGGACCAGGCCCGAGAGCGGGACGAACGCCGCGATGGTCGCGCCGTAGAAGATGCCGACCAGAGCCGCGATGAGGAAATTGCCGTGAAAGGCCAGCGGCACATAATAGAAGGCCGGGACCGAGACCGCCGCGCCGAGGCAGCCGGCGACCGACACCACCGTGCGATGGCCCAGCCTGTCGGCCAGCATGCCCGACATCAGGTTGAACAGGATGTTGCTCATGAACACGATCGAGAGCAGCACCAGCCACTGCGACAGGGAGAAGCCGACCACCTTGGTGAAGAAGGCGGGCATGATCACCAGGAACGCATATTCCGACGAGGTGTTGATGGTGCGGACGATCAGCGCCATGAACGTGCGGGGTTCGCGCCACAGGATGGAGATCGAACCGAAGAAGATGCCGCCCACCGAGACATTGGCGGGGGCCAGGCGGCTGGCGCCACGCGGTTCGCGCGTCATCAGCAGGGCGACGCAGCCGCCTGCGACCACCAGCACCAGCGACAGCCAGAAGGTCGTGATTTCGCCGACCAGCGGGATCGTGACGCTGGCGAACAGCGAGCCCAGCGTGGGCAGGCCGCCGGAGAAGGCGAACCAGAACCAGCCGGCGGCCGAGCCCAGTTGGCGCGGCGGGGTGGCGGCGGCGATCCAGACCAGGAAGCCATAGGCGAACAGCGGATAGCCCAGGCCGCGCAGCGTGTAGGCGGCGAGCATGACCGTGTAATTGCCGGTCATGATGCCGGCCATCAGGAAGACGACCTCGAAGGCGGCCCAGATGGCCAGGCCGATCCACATGACGCGCTTCGGCCCCCACAGATCCGACAGCGGACCCGACAGCCAGGACGAGATGGACACGGCGACGCCGTAGATGGTGAACAGGAAGGCCACGTCACGCGACGTGACGCCGTGATTTTCGAGATAGGGGGCCAGGTAGCCGGCCTCGACCCCATCGCCGACCATGAACAGAAGCAGCCCGATGAAGCCCCAGAGCAGGGAGCGCGGGATGCCCATTCGTTCGACGAGGGAAGGGGTGGGCAGCAGAGTATCTGTCTGCGTCAAGGGGAGGGTCTCCTCTTTAACAGGCAGCCAACATAACGGTGAGGGGCTTCGCCTCATTACGAAGCATCGATGCAAGCTGCGTTCGGAATCGCGATGCGGCGTGCGCAAAGGATCGATTCCGAAATCATCATGTAGGGATGCGCGTCCAGGACGCGGAAATCACCATTTCCATGGCGAAATCTCGGTGTGCGATAATATATCGCGTGGGACGGTTTTTATTAGAAAAATATTCTGAATAGTTCAGAATAGAGTAAAACCGGCATTGATTCCATATTCGCGCATGGGGTGCGCAAATGATACTTTTTGTTCTCCTGTCATCAAGCGTGTGTGTGCATGGTATAAGAAATATACGCGGATTTGAAGGAGGAATATCGTAAAATATGGAGAAATTTTGGCAAATATATATCGGTGTTTCTTTGTGTTATTCGTGATATAAATATGTTG
>NZ_JBDNXE010000244.1:0-2374 GCF_047721585.1 Gluconacetobacter sp. | reverse complement strand
GGCCGGCCCCGCCCAGGAGGCCGCCGCCGAACCGGCCGGGGCCGCCGTGCCCGTCGAGTCCCTTCATCCGGGGCGGGGGCGCAAGGCGGCGGGGTCGCGCGTCGACCTGCTGAAGGCGCGTCGGCAGATGGTGGCGCGGCGCCGGTCCCGGCAGGAGACGTGAGCAGGCCCGCGCCTACTCCCATGCGCCGGGCCATGGGATGATGTCTTGAGATATCTGTTCGTTCATCAGAATTTTCCCGGACAGTTCCTGCATCTGCTGCGGCATCTGGGCCAGGACCCGGCGAACGAGATCGTCTTCATCAGCGAACCGAACGACAATCAGGTTCCCGGCGTGCGGCGCGTGGCCTACCGCCTGCCGCGCGGCGGGCTGGACGGCGTGCATCCGGGGGCGCGGGAGTTCGACCTCGGGCTCCTGCGGGCGGAATGCGTGGCGCGCGCGGCACTCAGCCTGCGCGAACTGGGCTATCGCCCGGACATCGTGATCGGCCATCACGGCTGGGGAGAGTTGCTTAATCTGGGCGACGTGTTCCCCGGCGTGCCGGTGCTTGGCTATTTTGAGTTCTTCTATCACGCCGAGGCGCTGGATGTGGGGTTCGACCCGGAATTTCCGTCGCCCGAGAGCCTCCGGCCGGTCATCCGGGCGAAGAATGCGGTCAATCTCCAGGCGCTGGCGCTGGGGGGGCACGGCCATACCCCGACCCGCTTCCAGTGGATGACCTATCCCGACTGGGCACGGCAGCGGATCGCCCTGCTGCCCGAGGGCGTCGATCTGGCCGCCTGCTCGCCCGACCCGTCGGCGTTCGAGCGGCCGCTGGCTGTCGCCGGCACGGTCATCGCGCCGCGGGACCGGCTGATCACCTACGTGGCCCGCGATCTGGAGCCCTATCGCGGCTTTCATGTCTTCATGCGCGCGCTGCCGCGCATTCTGGCGGCGCGGCCGGACGCGCGGGTGGTGCTGGTGGGCGGGGATGGCGTCAGCTACGGGGCCAAATTGCCGCAGGGGGCGTGGCGGGCGCGCATGATGGCCGAACTGGCGGGACGGATCGACCCCGACCGGGTCCATTTCGCGGGACGGGTCGATTACGACCTATTCCGCGCGCTGCTGCGCCGGTCCGACGCGCATGTCTATCTCACCTACCCGTTCGTCGCGTCCTGGTCCCTGCGCGAGGCGATGGCGATGGGCTGTGCGATCGTGGGCAGCGACACGATGCCGGTGCGCGAATTCCTGACCGACCGGCGTACCGGACGGCTGGTGCCGTTCCTGGACCCCGACGGAATCGCCGAGGGCGTGCTGGAGGTGCTGGACGATACCCGCCTGTCCACCCGGCTGCGCCGGGCCGTGCGGCGGCAGGCCGAACGCACGCTGGACATGGCGGATTACATGACGCGCTACCGGGACCTGATCGACCGGGTGGCGCGCCAGGGCGCCTGAATCCCCCTCCCGCTGCCCTGGGGCGGCAGGAAGGGGGCGGCGATCAGGCTTTCTGGGCGGCGGCGAGCGCGGCCTTGATGATCTCGCCGGCTTCCTCGCGGCCGGCCCAGCCGGTCACCTTCACCCACTTGCCCTTCTCCAGGTCCTTGTAGCGGGTAAAGAAATGCTCGATCGCCTGGAGGGTGATCTCGGGCAGGTCTTCCAGCTTCTCGACCTTCGCGTATTGCGGATGCACCTTGTCGTGCGGCACGCAGATGATCTTCTCGTCCTGGCCGCTTTCGTCTTCCATGCGCAGCATGCCGATCGGGCGGGCGCGGATCACGGCGCCGGGCACCACGGGGGCCGGGATCAGCACCAGCGCGTCGGCCGGGTCGCCGTCGTCGGCCAGCGTGCCGGGAATGAAGCCGTAGGCGGCCGGATAGGCCATCGGCGTGAACAGGATCCGGTCGACGACGACGGCGCCGCTGTCCTTGTCGACTTCATACTTCACCGACGACCCCTGCGGGATCTCGATGACGACGTTGATATCGAACGGCACGTCCTTGCCGGGCGAGATTTTCGAGACATCCATGGCGGCGCTCCATACTCTTGGAAACAGGGAGAGAAGACCGCCGAACCTATCGACGCCGCCCGCCCTTGCCAAGCGCCGTTTGGGGCGGGAATCGCCCGCGCGGGGCACGCCGCATCTTGCCAAACGGCCCCACATGCGCGAAGTGAGGACCGGCCTGCGCGCCCGTAGCTCAATTGGTTAGAGCGGGCCGCTCATAACGGCTTGGTTGCGGGTTCAAGTCCTGCCGGGCGCAGGCTGCAAAACCGGGCCGCGCCTCCCGTCTGGGGAACGCCGGTCGTTCGGTTTCTTTTCACTCTGGATCATCGGGAGCCTTCGTCATGGCCGCCACGCAATATGTCTATGTGATGAAGGACCTGACCAAGGCGTAT
>NZ_JBDNXE010000243.1:0-2381 GCF_047721585.1 Gluconacetobacter sp. | reverse complement strand
CCGCGACTCCACATGCGAGGCCGCCCTCGCCGGCACGAAAGCCAGCGCATAAGGCGAAACGCTGCTCACCAGATCGCACCCGCCCACCCGGCCCGACACCCAGTCCACCGTGCCCGCGCCATAGCAGCACAGCGTCCGCAACCGTCCGGGCGGCAACGGATCACGCCCCTCCCAGGCCGTCGGATCGCCCAGCACGACCGTCAGCGTCGCACACACCGCCAGCGCCGCCACCAGCGCCGCCGTCTGCTCCACATCCTCGATCAGAAACGCCGGATAGCGCCGCCGCATGTCAGGCCGCCGCAACGCCAGCGTCACCTCGTCCAGCGTGCCGCACAGCACGACACGCCCCGCCGGCAGCGCACACGCCTCCAACGTCTCATGCCACGCCGGCGGCACGACACGCGCCCACACCACCATATCCACCCCCGGCCCCGCGAGGTCCGCCAGCACGCCGGGCAACGCCGAAGCCCGCACATAGGGGGCCGTCCGCCGCTCGGCTCCGGACCAGCTTTCCATCAGGAACATCGCTCAGGCCGCGATCATCACGGGCGCATCATCCGCCGCGCCGCACGCATCGGCGGCATCGACCGTCAGCAGCAGCCGCACCCGCTCGGCCTCGGGCAAACCCGAAAGCGGCGGCGAACGGTGCAGCACATGCCCCTCCTCCCGCCAGTTGGCAAACCGACGCCCCTTCAGCAGCACCACCGCACCGGTCCGCGCCTGCCCGATGCGCGCCCCGCCATCCGCCGTCCACTGCACGCCCGGCCCCACATACGCGCACAGCAGCCGCAACCCCACCTGATCGACATGGAACCTGCGGCAACTGTCGGTCACGATCCGCTCCAGACGCAGCCGCACCGCCTGCTGCCCGGCCACCGTGCCATAAAGCCGCGCCAGATCCAGCACATCCTCCAGCAGCGCCACGGTCCGCCCGGTAAAAGCGCCCGCGATCCCGGCCCCAATCTCCGGCACCGTCCCCCGCGCCTGAATCAGCCGCGCCCCCTCGGCCAGATACGCACCAGCCGCCTCCCGCACCCGCGCCACCGGCACCCGAGGACGTTCCACGATAAAGCGTCCCTCCTCCCGGATCGCGGCACAACCCGCCAGATCACTCAGTCGATCGCGCGTGGGACAGCAGGACATCGAACGAACACCACTCTACGGCATGAATTGATATATTATAACATACGGTGTAGAGACCACAAACACAACCTTCCTCCTCGGAGCATCGCGATCATGGACCCCCGGCTTCCCGTCACCGTGCTGTCCGGCTTCCTCGGCGCCGGCAAGACGACATTGCTCAACCACATTCTGAACAACCGTGAGGGCCGCAAGGTCGCGGTCATCGTCAACGACATGAGCGAGGTGAATATCGACGCCAACCTCGTCCGCAACGGCGGCGGCAACCTGTCGCGCACCGACGAAAAGCTGGTGGAGATGAGCAACGGCTGCATCTGCTGCACCCTGCGCGACGACCTGCTGCTCGAAGTCGGCCGCCTGGCGCGCGCGGGCCGTTTCGATTATCTGCTGATCGAATCGACCGGCATCGCCGAGCCCCTGCCCGTCGCCGCCACCTTCGCATTCCGCGACGAAGAGGGCACCAGCCTCAGCGACCTCGCCCGGCTGGACACGATGGTCACGGTCGTCGATGCCGCCAACCTGCTCAACGACTACGCATCGACCGATTTCCTGCGCGACCGGGGCGAAGTCGCGGGCGACGGCGACGACCGCGCCCTGGTCGACCTGCTGGTGGAACAGATCGAATTCGCCAACGTCATCATCCTGAACAAGACCGACAGCGCCACCCCCGCCCAGCGCGACGCCGCCCGCCAGATCGTCCGCGCCCTGAACCCCGACGCGGACCTGATCGAGACCAACCAAAGCCGGGTCGATCTGGCCCGCGTGCTCGATACCGGTCGCTTCGACGACGACCGCGCCCACACCCACCCCCTCTGGTTCAAGGCACTGCACGGCCACGCCGAACATGTCCCCGAAACCGAGGAATACGGCATCGGCAGCTTCGTCTACCGCGCCCGCCGCCCCTTCATCCCGGCCGCCTTCGCCCACTTCATCGAACAGAGCTGGCCCGGCCTGATCCGCGCCAAGGGCTATTTCTGGCTGGCCACCCGCCCCGACTGGGTCGGCGAACTCAGCATCGCCGGCGCCCTGGCCCGCCACCAGGCCGCCGGCCAATGGTGGGCCGCCATCCCCCACCGCCACTGGCCGCAGGACGAAGAGTGGCGCCGCACCCTCACCGCGAACTGGGACGACATTTACGGCGACCGCCGGCAGGAACTGGTCTTCATCGGCACCACGATGGACGAACCCGCCCTCCGCCCGGCCCTCGATGCCTGCCTCGTCCCCGAAGAGGGCTTCCACCC
>NZ_JBDNXE010000242.1:0-2385 GCF_047721585.1 Gluconacetobacter sp. | reverse complement strand
ATGCCCCTTCTACGCACCCTGATCCGCGTGGTTCTGACCCTGAGCGTCGTTGTGCTGGCGATCGTTCTGGGGGTGACCCTGTGGGACACCTATATGATCGCCCCCTGGACGCGCGACGGGCGCGTGCGCGTGTATGTGGTGGATGTGGCGCCTGAAGTT
This sequence comes from Gluconacetobacter sp., assembly GCF_047721585.1. NCBI lineage: Bacteria > Pseudomonadati > Pseudomonadota > Alphaproteobacteria > Acetobacterales > Acetobacteraceae > Gluconacetobacter > Gluconacetobacter sp. The sequence goes on along the minus strand of NZ_JBDNXE010000242.1, from coordinate 2,226 downwards.
CCCGGCACGGTGGTGCAGGTTCCGGTGGCCGACAACCAGTTCGTGCACAAGGGCGAGCCGCTGTTCGTGCTGGACCCGGTGCGCTTCCGCCTGGCGATCCGCGAGGCACAGGCGCGGCTGGACGGGGCCGAGGAAGACCTGAAGCTGAAGCGCAACGACGCGAAGCGCCGCATGGGGCTGGGCGGCATCGTGTCGGCCGAAGAACAGGAAGTGTTCAACTCGAACGTGGCGACGCAGGTGGCGGCGGTGGATGCGGCGCGGGCGTCGCTGGACCTCGCGAAGCTGAACCTGCAACGCTCGGTGCTGTATTCGCCGGTCAACGGCTACGTGACCAACCTGAACCTGCGGGTGGGTGATTACCTGACGGCGGGCCAGCCACGCCTGGCGGTGATCGACGCCGATTCCTACTGGGTGAACGGGTATTTCGAAGAAACCAAGATGTGGGGCGTGCATGTCGGCGACGTGGCCCGCGTCAAGCTGATGGGCTACAAGCAGATCATCCCCGGCCATGTCGTCTCGATCGCGCGCGGCATCAACGACCAGAACGGCAATCCGGACCGGCTGGGGCTTCAGGATGTCAACCCGATCTTCACCTGGGTGCGGCTGGCGCAGCGTATTCCGGTGCGCATCCATCTGGACCATGTGCCCGACAGCGTGACGCTGGCGGCGGGCATGACCTGCACGGTGAGTGTCGGCCCGCAATCGCGCAGCCAGAAGGGGCATCTGACCACCTGGCTGCAAGACCATCTGTAAGGCCCCCGGCGCGAGCATGACCATGATGACGAAGACCCGACGGGCCGGCCTGGTCCTGACCTCGGCGCTGGTGATGGCGGGGTGCACGGTCGGCCCGCGCTACCAGCCGGACCGGATGAAAGTGCCCGAGCACTTTACCGAAGACGAGCATCCGGCGACCGATGCCGAGATCGCACGCACCAATGCCGAACTGAAGGATTGGTGGCACCGCTTCAACGATGCGGAACTCGACCGGCTGGTGGACCGCGCCATCGGCGGCAATTACGATCTGCAGATCGCCGGCCAGCGCATTCTCGCCGAACGGGCGCTGCGCGACAGCCAGGCCTCTGCCTGGTATCCGCAGATCGACGCCAACACCACCAATGGTGATTCGCGCTACTCGCTCAATATCGACAACTGGCCGCTGCGTCCGGGCAACCCGGCCAACCGGCCCGGTGCGTCGTATCTGTCCTATGGGGTGAGCGCGAGCTGGCAGATCGACGTGTTCGGCCGCATCCGCCGCAGCGTGGAAGCGCAGGAACGCGCGGTCGAGGAGACCGTGGAGGACCGGCGCGCGGTGCTGATGACGATGCTCTCGGCACTGGTCAGCGACTATATGGTGCTGCGCGACACCCAGTTGCGGCTGGAAATCTCGAACCGCAATATCCGCGTGGCGCAGGAAGCCTATGACCTGACGCAGCGGCTGTATCTGGAAGGCGTGGGCAACACGTTGCAGATCGCGCAGGCGAAGGCGGAACTGGACAGCCAGCTTGCGGCGCGCGAGCCGCTGCGCACGCATATCGCCCAGATCACGCACGCGCTCGATGTGCTAATGGGCCAGATGCCCGGCACGACGGAAGCGGAACTGAAGATCGCCCGTCCGTTGCCCACGGTGCCCGCGTTCCCCGCGACCATGCCCTCGATCGTGCTGGCCAACCGGCCGGACATCCGCCGGGCCGAACGCGCCTATGCCGAGGCCACGGCGCGGATCGGGGTCGCGGTGGCGCAGATGTATCCGAATTTCAGCATTCCGCTGAACTTCAACCCCAATGCCTCGGCGATGTACCAGCTTTTCCAGGCGGGGGCGCTGAGTTGGCAGTTCTTCATGCTCGCCTCGCTGCCGCTGGCGCATGGCGGCAAGCTGACGGCGCAGGTGCGCGGGATGCAGGCGGCGGCGGAAGCCAGCCGCCTGACCTACCGCCAGACGGTGCTGACGGCGTTCCGCGAGGTCGAGGACGCGATGGCGGCCTGGCATGACGACGTGGAACATACCGAACTGCTGCACAAGGCGGCCGAAGACAGCCGGCTGGCCAGCGACCGGGCGCGCAAGCTCTACAGCGCCGGTCTGGTCGGCTTCCTGGAGGTGCTGACGACCGAGCGCACCGCGCTGGCGGCCGAAAACGCCGAGGCCGTGGCGCGGCTGGAGCGGTTGCAGGATGCGGTCAATCTCTACACCGCCATGGGGGCGGGCTGGCAGGGCGCGGCCGTGACCGC
>NZ_JBDNXE010000241.1:0-2394 GCF_047721585.1 Gluconacetobacter sp. | reverse complement strand
GTCTCCTTGGGCGATTGGGGGAGGGAAGGGGTGCCGGTTGCCGGCGTCGCGCCCTGGCGGACGGGCGTGGCACCGGCGGGCGGGGCCGGGAACTCGATCTGCGAACCTGCCGGCCGGCCGGTGGATGATGACGCGCCGACAGGCGGCTTCGCGTCTTCCGGCTTGGGTTTTTTTCTGGAGAACAAAAGCATACCCCGCTGCTGTCGAAGGTGAAGCCGCGCATGGCCCGGCGATCGGAACACGGTTGGTTCCCGAACGCATCCGGAAAACCGGTGTCTGGAACGATTAAGGATTACACGCGCGGGTGAGGTCGGAAAAGCGGGAAGCTGCAACTTTACGAACAAGAAATGCAACCATTGCGACCCCGCAGCCCCGGTGATAGAGCCTGACCGCGGATGCGGGCTGGCGGCGTGTCCTCCGCGCGTTTCCCGCGCTTCGGTGCTCATGGCCAATCAGGGCCACTTCGCGCCGATGTTCGGAAACACATGTCGGGCGCGGCCCGATACGGGCCGCTCTCGCGCGCCAGCCCCCATTTTCGGTCAGGCTCTTGGCGAGGGGACTGTCTGTACGACAATCTTGGTGATTTGATGGCGGGCCGGCCACGCAGTTTCGCCGGTGCGCGTGGGAGAAGAATGGAATGTCTGTGACGGGTGCTGGCAGCGCGGCCGAATGCCGCTTCGATCTGCTGGGGATCGGCAATGCGATCATCGATGTTCTGGCACCGGTCGAACCGGATTTCCTGACCCAGCAGGACATGATTCCGGGCAGCATGAAACTGATCGACGCCGAACAGGCCGAAAAACTCTACGGCCTGGTCCATCGCGAGCGCGAGATGGGCGGCGGTTCGGCGGCCAATACATGCGTGGTGGCGGCCAATCTGGGCGCGCGCGTCGCGTATCTGGGCAAGGTGGCCGACGATGCGCCGGGCCGCACCTTTGCCGCCGACCTTCAGCAGTCGGGTGTCTATTTTCCGTCGTCGTTCCTGAATGGCCAGGCGGGGCGCGAGCAGCCGACGGCGCGCTGCCTGGTGATGGTGACGCCGGACGGCCAGCGGACGATGAACACCTATCTGGGCGCGTGCGTGACCTTCGGGCCGGAGGATGTGCTGGCCGACGTGGTGGCCGACGCGCATGTGACCTATCTGGAAGGCTATCTGTTCGACCCGCCGCACGCGCAGGAGGCTTTCCGCCAGGCGGCGGCGCTGGCGCATGCGGCCGAACGGCGGGTGGCGCTGTCGCTGTCCGACCCGTTCTGCGTCGCGCGGCATCGCGATGCCTTCCGCGAACTGGTGCATGGGCATATCGACATCCTGTTCGCCAACGAGGAGGAAATCTGCTCGCTGTACCAGACCGAGGATTTCACGACCGCGATGAACCAGGCGGCCGCCGATACGCATTTCGCGGTGCTGACGCGCTCGGGGCAGGGCAGCGTGATCATCCGGGGCGACGAGCGGATCGACGTGGCGCCGGTGGCGACGCAGGTGATCGACACCACCGGCGCGGGCGATGCCTATGCCGCCGGATTCCTCGCCGGCTGGACCTCGGGGCGTACGCTGGCCGAATGCGGGCGGCTGGGCAGCGTCGCGGCCTCCGAGATCATCTCGCATTACGGGGCGCGCCCGCTGGTGAACCTGCAACAGGACATGGAACTCTGATCTTCTGCCTCCGGAATGCATCGGTGCGTTCCGGAGGCAGGGCGATGAGAGGGGGATCGATCTGGCGGTGCGGAACGATCCGCTTGGTGTCGCCGCCGGTATCGTGGCGCGTGCGGGACGCATGTGGCCCGCATGTGGCCGGTGGGGGCGGGAAGGGTTTTCTCGCGGCGTCTGGCGTGCCCGTGGCGGTGTCCGCTGGCGGCCTATGCATTCTGACGGCGGCTGAACGGGAGAGGCCCGGCGTGGGTAACGGGGTGGCGCGTCGTCCGCTGGCCGGGCGGCGGCAGCTCATGCGCGCGCGGGAGGCGGGCCGGCGGCGGCTTCGGTATCCGCGCTGGCGACCCGCGGCAGCTCATGCGCGCGCGCGGGAGGCGGGGAGAGCGATCCGGGCCGATGGCGCGGCCAAGGCGGATCGACGGCGGGGGCACGCGGCCTGTTGCGGCCGACAGGATGCACCGTGTCGTGGCGGAATAATAACAATAAAAATACGTCTTATCAGTATGTTGTGTTGGTATTTTGACTTGTAGACGCCTGAAACGGTTTGGATTCTACAAACCGTTAGATACAAACCCTGAGACATAGTAACGAGAGGGGGTCATTTGCTCTTCTTCTTGCGCATGGCTGATGATCGTTCATGTCAGAAGCGCGCATGTGGAAATGGAATATGTTCCTTTTCAGTATGTTATAGGGAATTTTGAAAATTTCTTTTCATCTTGTGTATAATTAACAATATATAGGAG
>NZ_JBDNXE010000240.1:0-2556 GCF_047721585.1 Gluconacetobacter sp. | reverse complement strand
GTAAGCATCCGGCGGGAGACGCGGGCGTATTCAGGCGGCGATGGTATTGTGGACCTGCTGGTGGGCTTTCCAGTGCCAGGGCAGGAGTTCATGGAGGCGTGGATTGGGGATGTCATTGATCCGTGCCAGGACATCAGCGAGCCATGCATGGGGATCGACATCGTTCAGGCGCGCGGTGACGATCAGGGAATACATGGCGGCGGCGCGCTCTCCGCCACGATCGGACCCGGCGAACAACCAGGCTTTCCTGCCCAGGGCGATGCCGCGCAGGGCGCGTTCTGCTGCATTGTTTGAGAGGCAGATCCGGCCGTCAGTGAGGAATCGTGTGAATGTATCGGCACGTCTGAGAAAATAGTTCATGGCGTGGGCAACGGGATTTTTTGTCGACATGCGCCGGCAACACTCCCGCATCCAGTCGAACAGATCGTCGACCAGAGGGGCTATGTCTGTTTGACGGACTGCCAGCCGATGTTCTGGGGGCGTACCGTTGATGGTGCGCTCGGCTTGGAATATGGCGTCGATCCTGCCTACTGCCTCTATGGCGAGGGGCGCCTTGTCCCTCTCGGCGATTTTGAACAGTCCCCTGCGTCCATGCGCCCAGCATCCGGCGGAGACAACCGGCGCGGGTTGGCGTCCCGGTTTCGCCAGAGTATTATAACCCGCATAGGCGTCTGACTGCAGAATGCCGGTCCAGCCGGTGAGATGGTCCGTGGGATGTTCGCCCTTGCGGTCCCGGGAATACCGGAACCAGACGGCTGGCGGTGCTGGCCCACCAAATGGACCATCATCACGCACATAATTCCACAATCGTCCGGTGACTGTCCGGCCTTTCGCCAGAACCGGCACGGTGGTGTCGTCCGCGTGCAGGCGTTGTGCCGCCAGCACATGCGCCCGGATCAGCGTAGTCAGGGGGGCCAGCGTCGCGGTGCAGGCTCCCACCCAGTCGGCCAGCGTTGATGTGTCGAGATCGATCCCTTCGCGGGCAAAGGCATCGCTCTGGCGGTTCAGCGGCAGATGCTGCAGGAACTTGTCGCACAGGATGGTCGACAGCAGCCATGGGCCGGCGCGTCCGCGCGCGATCGGATGGAAGGGGGCGGGTGGCTGGGTGATGCTCTCGCAGTCCCGGCAGGTGAACTTCTCCCGCACCGTCTGTATGACCTTGAACTGGCGCGGGATCACCTCCAGCGTCTCGGTGACGCTCTCCCCCAGTTTGCTCAGACGATCGCTGCCACAGCACGGACACTGTGTCGGTGCGGGGATGACGACCCGCTCGCGCGGCAGATCGGCACGCAGGGGCTGGCGCCCCCGGTTGCTCCTGGGTGCTGTCGCACGGACGGCGGGATCCGCCGCATTTTCGGGCGCGTCCTCGGCGAGTGTCGTCTCCAGCTCTTCCAATTCGAGTTCGAGCTGGGCCAGCAGGCGGCGCCCCCGCTCCGACGAGGCGCCGAAACGGTCCTGGCGCATCCGCGCGATAAGATGTTTGAGATGGGCAATCTGCGCTTCGGCGCTGGCCGCACGGGCTTCCGCGACCTCGGCACGCGCCTCGGCAGCGGCAAGTGCCGCGCGCAAGGCGATGATGTCGTCCGTGTCTCCCGTCATGAAGGCAGTTGATCACATGGGCGCTCAAAAGGGTACCAGTATATGCTGACCTGGCGCGGTTTTTATTATCCCGCCAGTTCAGGTCTCCATGTTTTCTGCGGATTGCGCCAGTCCACACCCTCCAGCAGACAAGTCAATTGTGACGGGGAGAGATGGATCGCTCCGTCCTTTGCCGAAGGCCACAAGAAATGCCCGCGCTCGATCCGCTTCGCATATAAGGAAAGGCCGATCCCATCGTGCCAGATCAGTTTCACCAGGTCGCCGCGTCGGCCCCTGAAGGCATAGACGTCACCCGCGAAAGGGTCACGACCCAGTGCTTCCTGGACCTTCAACGCCAGCCCGGGCATCCCCAGGCGCATATCGGTTACACCGGCCGCCAGCCATATCCTCAGCGTGGAAGGAAGCGGGATCATGATCGTAGTGCGCCCACAATCTCACGCAGACGATCAGCGGACAGCCCTGCGTCGAACTCCAGCCGCACACCGTCCGGAAAGACCAGGCTGACGGCTTGGCCGGACAGCGTTCCCTGTTCTCTCCGACGCTCCGATGGCTGCGGCTCGGGGGCCGGGGCTACCATGACAGGTATGAACGATGTCCCGCCTTTGGCCTGCGCTTTGGCCCGAGCCTCTCGCCGCCAGCGAAACACCAGACTGGGATGGATCCCATACTGTGCAGCCACCTCCCTTATGGGGCGTCGGCTCTCGTAGGACGCGATGACCACTCGCGCGCGAAATTCAGGGGCGTGCCAGCGGCGGCGATCCGAAACGATCTCGATCCGCGAGGCGTCCGCCAGCCTGTCCCGCTCATCGGTCTCTCTACCGCTCCTTTGGAGCCTCTCTGCGGTACTACCTGCGACACTCGCAGGTAGTACCGCGTCCCTATCTCTTAAATCGTTCATGCTTCATAGCTGAACCAGGCCAGAAGTATTCAGCAAGGCGTCAGTCGCCGGGAGCTTAC
>NZ_JBDNXE010000239.1:0-2556 GCF_047721585.1 Gluconacetobacter sp. | reverse complement strand
ATGCCTGCCGCACGATCATGAACTGCACCCAGACCTGCCCCAAGGGCCTGAACCCGGCGAAGGCCATCGCCCGGATCAAGGAACTGCAACTGGAACGCAAGGTCTGATCCCGATCTCCCATCCCGTGTAACGGGAAGAGATTGACGGAGGGGGCGCCGGATGACACACATCCGGCGCCCTTTCTTTTTAGTCCGGTCAAGGAAGCCGCCCGCCGTGTTCGAAGGTTCTCTGGCCGCGCCCGGCGGCAGAAGGCGGGCATGGATCGACAGCCTGTTCGTCGATCATGCCATCTTCCGCATCCCCTGGACCAACCTCGCCGCCGTCATCCCCGGCAAGGTCTATCGCTGCAACCACCCCACCCCGGCCCGGCTGGCGGCGGCCAAGCGCCGCCATCACCTGCGCACGCTGGTCAATCTGCGCGGCCACCGCAAATGCGGGTCCGACGCCCTGTCGCGCGAGGCCGCGTCCCGGCTGGGGCTGGCCCATCTGGACATGGCCTTCGAAAGTCGGGGCGCCCCGCACCGGGAACGCATCCTGCGCTTCGCCGCGATGTACCAGACAATCGCATTCCCGATGCTGATGCACTGCAAATCCGGCGCCGACCGGGCGGGCCTCGCCTCGGGGCTGGTCATCCTGTTCGAAGGCGGCACCTCGGCCCAGGCGCTGCGCCAGCTTTCATGGCGGTTCGGCCATTTCAACCGCTCGCGCACCGGTATTCTCGATGCCTTCTTCCTGCGCTACCAGCAGCAGGCCGAAGGCCGCATCCCGTTTCTGGACTGGGTGCGTGATGAATATGACGAGACGCAATTGCGCCGGGATTTCGTCGCCGGGCGGCTGGCGTCCTTCGTCAATGACCGGGTTCTTCGGCGCGAGTAGGAAAGGCGAGGGCGCCGCCCTCGACCCGCAAGGGGCCAGTCGGCCCCTTGACCCCGCTTATTCAGGCGGAATCATCATCCGGATCAGGTCCAGCACCCGTCGGCGGATCGCGGCGTCCTCGATGCGATAATAGGTGCGCACGAGTTCGATCGTCTCGCGACGCGCCAGCAGGGTCACTTCACTGGTCGATGCCAGCGCACCATCGGGCGTGCCGCCAAAAGCCTCCTGGGCCTGGGCAAAGCCGTATGACATTTCGAGGCCGGGTCTGCCAGCCGTCTGGCCGGACGAACGGCGACCACGGTCCAGCCCATCGAAAAAGAAGCTGACCGGCACATCCAGCACGTCCGACAATTCATACAGCCGCGATGCGCTGACCCGATTGGTCCCGCGCTCATATTTCTGGACTTGCTGAAACGTCAGACCCAGCGCCTCGCCAAGACGTTCCTGCGACATGCCCAGCAATGTCCGGCGTAACCGGATACGACCGCCGACATGGACATCCACAGGCTTGGGACCACTAAGCTTGTCGGTCAACGGTTCTTCTTGTCCCTGAGCATTAGCGGGGTCCAATATGCGACGGGCAGGATAATGCGACATTAACGTTTGATTTACCATCGTCCTGACAGTCCGCTAACTGACAATTTGACAATCAATTTGTAAGATATCGCGTCGGTGCGCGCATGATCGGCCCGGCAGTGACGGGCAGCCGACTATACGCAAGACGTATAAATGTTACCAAAAATGACCGTATATAGCCACGCCGTCACCCGAGGCAGCGCTCGGCTACGGGCGGCGGATCGCCATGCGTCTGCCAATCCCCGGCAGCCATTTTCCCAATGCGGGCAACAGCGTCATCATCGCCAGCAGGATCGGAATCCAACGTCCCCACCGGCCAAACACTGTCACGGGCAATGCCCCCCCCAGGGAAACGGCCAGCACCCCCTGCCGGTTCCAGCCCAGCCGCGCCAGTTCATGGCCATGGGCGTCGAACACGGCGGAAATGCCGGTGTTGGCGGCCCGCGCCACCGGCAACCCTTCCTCGACCGCGCGCATCCGCACCGCCGCCAGATGCTGGCGCGGCCCGGCGCTGTCGCCATACCAGGCATCGTTGGTCACATTGACCAGCCAGTCCGGACGATCCTTCGCGTCCACGACCTGACCGGAGAAGATCACCTCATAGCAGATCAGCGGCCCGACCGGCGCCACATCCGGCAGATGCCAGGTCTGGACGCCGTTCCCCGCCGCCATGCCCTCGCCGGGCACGACGTGGAACGGCAGGAAACGCGGCTGATATTCGCCGAACGGCACCAGATGCGATTTGTCGTAGAGATCGGCCACCCGCCCGTCAGGCCCGGTCACCGCCATCACGCTATTGCGCCAGCGCCCCTCGGAATCGCTGCGGATCGTGCCGATCACCCCCGCCGCCGCCCCCGCGCCGGCCCGCGCGATCATCCGCCGCGCGATATCGTCTTCCGCCAGCAGGCCGGGAAAGGCCGTCTCGGGCCAGACATACACCAACGGCCGTCCGCCGGCCTCCGGCAGCGCGTCGGCAATGCCGGAGCGCGTCAGGGCCAGATAGCGGCGAAAGATCGCGACATTGTCGCGGCCGCCAATCTTCTCGGTTTCCGGCACATTGCCCTGAACCAGCAGCACCATCGGGTTCCGACCGGCAGGCAGCGG
>NZ_JBDNXE010000238.1:0-2571 GCF_047721585.1 Gluconacetobacter sp. | reverse complement strand
GAAAATCCCGGTTCTTCGCTGTCTCCCATAACGAGGGGAGGACTCGATGGACCAGTTGGGAACACGTATCCAGTGGGGGCAGGCGCTCGTGGTCCTGTCCATGATCGTGCTGTCCTGGTGGACGGCGACACAATGGACGGCCTGGGCACTGGCGTTCCAGCCGGAACTCGGCCGGCCGTGGTTCACGATCCTGCACCGCTGGCCAATCTATGCCCCACCACTGTTTTTCTGGTGGTGGTACGAGTTCGACGCCTACGCGCCGGCGGTGTTTGCGCGTGGTGCCTGGATCGCGGGTTCCGGCGGGGTGCTGGCTTTTGTGGCAGCCGTGGCGCTGTCCGTCCATCGCGCCCGCGAGGCGAAGCGGGCCGCGACCTATGGTTCCGCCCGCTGGGCCGAGGACGCGGAAATCCGCGCGGCGGGGCTGCTGGGCGAGGATGGCGTGGTGCTGGGGAAATACCGCCGGGCCTATCTTCGGCATGATGGCCCCGAGCACGTCCTGACCTTCGCGCCGACGCGCACCGGCAAGGGTGTGGGTATGGTGATCCCCACACTTCTGACCTGGCCGGGTTCGGCCATCATCCACGACATCAAGGGCGAGAACTGGCAGATCACCGCCGGTTTTCGTGCAACCTTCGGGCGGGTGCTGTTGTTCGACCCCACCAATCCGGTGTCCTCGGCCTACAACCCGCTGCTGGAGGTTCGGCGTGGAGCGTCGGAAGTTCGTGACGTGCAGAACATCGCCGATATTCTGGTCGATCCCGAAGGCTCGCTGGAGCGGCGCAACCATTGGGAAAAGACCTCCCACGCCCTGCTGGTCGGCGCGATCCTGCATGTGCTCTATGCCGAGGACGACAAGACGCTCGCCGGGGTGGCGAAATTCCTCTCCGACCCGAAGCGGTCGATCGAGGCGACCCTGTCGGCCATGATGCGGACATCGCATCTCGGGAAGGCAGGGCCGCATCCCGTCGTGGCGTCTGCTGCGCGAGAACTGCTGAACAAGTCCGACAACGAGCGTTCCGGCGTGCTGTCCACCGCCATGTCGTTTCTCGGCCTCTATCGTGATCCGGTGGTGGCGACCGTGACCAGTCGCTGCGAATGGCGGATCGGTGATCTGCTGGAGGGCGAACAGCCCGTTTCCCTGTATTTCGTGATCCCGCCGTCGGATATCAGCCGCACCAAACCGCTGATCCGCCTGATTCTCAACCAGATTGGGCGGCGGTTGACGGAGGATCTGTCCGGCCGGGAGGGGCGTCGCCGCCTGCTGCTGATGCTCGACGAGTTTCCCGCCCTTGGACGTCTGGATTTCTTCGAAAGCGCTCTGGCCTTTATGGCGGGCTACGGGATCAAGGCGTTCCTGATCGCGCAATCCCTCAACCAGATCGACAAGGCATACGGCCAGAACAACAGCATCCTGGACAATTGTCACGTCAGGGTCAGTTTCGCCACGAACGATGAACGCACCGCGAAGCGTGTGTCCGACGGTTTGGGTGTGGCCACCGAGATCCGGTCGCAGAAGAACTATGCCGGGCATCGGCTGTCGCCCTGGCTTGGGCATTTGATGGTTTCACGTCAGGAAAGTGCTCGGCCCCTGATGACGGTGGGCGAAGTCATGCAGATCCCGGCACGGGAGGAAGTGGTCATGGTGGCGGGGTGTCCGCCCATCCGCGCACGGAAGGCGCGGTATTTCCGGGATCGCCGTTTCATCGAGCGTGTGCTGCCGCCGCCTGATCCGGCGCAACTGCCACGGCCTGTCCGGCCCGATGACTGGAGTGGCCGTCCATCTCCTGCCACCCCGTCACCGGAGGAGACGGCACCGTCAGCAGCGCCCGACAAACCCGATGATGCCGATAGTGATGAATCCCTCGGCACAGGGCGGAAATGGTCGCGCGAGCATGACCCGGCGGATATCGGCAAGCATAGGAAGCGCACGGTCCCCGATCTCTTTGGTGAAGAACCGCCCCCGGATCCGGAAGCACGGGACCGCGCCGACCTGACGCGGATCGCCCGGCAGGCCGGCCTCGATCGTGGCGATGACCTTGGGCTGTGAGGGGGCAATGAGAACATTCCCGAAGAAGGCACGGCTGTCGGTCTATCTGGAACCGAAACTGCTGGACGCCCTGACCGTCCATGCGGCACGGCGCGATCTTTCCCTGTCTCTCGTGGCGGAAGCGGCCATCGCATCCTTCCTGTCGCCAGATGCTGACGAGCGGCGGGAAGCGGCGATGAGCCGCAGGCTGGACCGCCTCGACCGGCAGGTCGCTCGCATGGAGCGCGATCTCGGGATCAGCCTTGAGACGCTGGCCCTGTTCATCCGCTACTGGATGACGGTCAGCCCGCCCTTGCCGGAACCGGCCGCAGCGGCGGCGCGGGCACAGGGGGCGGAACGCTACGAGGCGTTCGTGGCTGCCCTCGGGCGGCGACTCAGCCGGGGGCCGTTCTTCCGGCAGGAGATCCCGGAGGATGTGCCTCCCACATCGGAATCCTGATCCCGCGATCCGCAAGTAAAAACCGCATCCGTTACGATCCTGTACGATCGCAGGAAAATGCTGTTGAAAACGGGAGAAAACAGCA
>NZ_JBDNXE010000237.1:0-2638 GCF_047721585.1 Gluconacetobacter sp. | reverse complement strand
GCGGGCTCGCCGTCACGCGCCGGGCGGGGGGCATCGACGCGCAGGGGGCGGATGTCCTCCGGGTCCGGCAGGCGGGCGCGGTACATTTGCAGCAGGGCGGTTGCCAACTGTTCGGGGGTGCGGTCGGCGGCCAGGCGGGCGACCTGCTCCTCGTCGCCGGGGGCGGCGGCTTCGGTCAGGCTCTGGTCGGTCAGCAGGCGTTCGAAATCCTGGGCGCGGATGGCGTCGGCGGTGGGGACGGCGGTCCATTCCGCCGTGACCTTGGCCATGGCCAGCAGGCGTTCGGCGCGACGGCGCATCGAAACCGGTACGACCAGGGCGCAGACGCCCTTGCGGCCGGCGCGGCCGGTGCGGCCCGAACGGTGCAGCAGGGTGGCGCTGTCGGTCGGCAGGCTGGCATGCACCACCAGGGCGAGTGCCGGGATGTCGATGCCGCGCGCCGCCACGTCGGTCGCGACGCAGACGCTGGCCTGGCCGGTGCGCAGGCTGTCGATGGCGCGGGTGCGCTCGTTCTGGCCCAGTTCGCCCGACAGGGCGACCGAGGCGAAGCCGCGTTCCAGCAGCGCGCCCTGCATGTGACGCACCAGCTCGCGGGTGGCGCAGAACACCATGGAGGTGGGGCTGTCGGTATAGCGCAGGATGTTGACCACCGCCGGGATGATCTCGCGCGGGTCGGTCAGCACGGCGCGATAGCTGATGTCGGCGTGCTGGCGGGCGCCCGACAGCGTGTCGATGCGCAGCGCGTCGCGCTGGTAGCGCCGGGCCAGCGAGGCGATTTCCTTGGCGATGGTGGCCGAGAACAGCAGCGTGCGGCGCGTGGCGGGCATCGCGTCCAGCAACTGCTCCAGTTCCTCGCGGAAGCCGAGATCGAGCATTTCGTCGGCTTCGTCGAGCACCACGACGCGCAGGTCGGACAGGACCAGACGGCCGCGGCGCTGGTGGTCGCACAGACGGCCCGGCGTGCCGACGACGATATGGGCGCCGAGTTCCAGCGCCCGGGCCTCGCGCCGCGCGTCCATGCCGCCGATGCACGAGACGATGCGGCCGCCCGCCGGTGCGTACAGCCACGTCAGCTCGCGCTGCACCTGCATGGCCAGCTCGCGCGTGGGGGCGACGATGACGGCCAGGGGCGCGCCGGCCGGTCCGAACCGTTCCGCCCCGCCCAGCAGCGTGTCGGCCATGGCCAGCCCGAAGGCGACCGTCTTGCCCGATCCGGTCTGGGCCGACACCAGCAGATCCTTGCCGTCCGCCGCGACATCCAGCACGGCCTGCTGGACCGGTGTGGGCTCGTCATAGCCGCGCGCGTCGAGGGCGCGCCGAAGGGCGGGATGGGTTTCGGGAAAAGGCATGAGGCGGATCATCCGGACAGAAGGGGCCACGTCGCGACGTGGCGCGAGACAGGCGAGGGCACGGTGGCGGGATCGCGCTCCATAAAGAATAGCCGCCGAAAATACCAGTACGAAAGCACGATCGCCGCGCAGGGCAGGGCTTCCGGCGCCGGAGTCAGGGCACCAGAACCGCCGCGCCCTCGAACCGTCCGGCGCGCAGATCGGCGAGCGCGCGGTTGGCCTCGCGCAGAGGATAGCGCGTCGTGCTGGTGCGGATGCCGATCCTGGGGGCCAGGGACAGGAAATCGAGGCCGTCCTGTCGCGTCAGGTTGGCGACCGAGACCAGTTGCCGTTCCTCCCAGAGCAGATCGTAGGAAAAGGCCGGGATCTTGCTCATATGGATGCCGGCGCAGACCACGCGGCCGCCCTTGCGCACCGCGCGCAGGGCGGCGGGGACCAGCGCGCCCACCGGCGCGAAGATGATGGCGGCGTCCAGCGGTTCGGGTGGCTGTTCGTCCGATCCGCCGGCCCAGACCGCGCCGAGGCCGCGTGCGAAATCCTGCGTCCTGCGGTCGCCCGGCCGGGTGAAGCCGTACACCTGGCGCCCCTGCCAGATCGCGACCTGGGCGATGATGTGGGCTGCGGCGCCGAAGCCGTAGAGGCCCAGCGTCCGGGCGTCCTCGCCCGCCATGACCAGCGACCGCCAGCCGATCAGGCCCGCGCAGAGCAGGGGGGCCAGGTCGACATCGTCGCCGTCCTCGCCCAGCGGGAAGGCGTATCGGGCATCGGCGATGGCGGCCGTGGCATAGCCGCCGTCGCGCGTGTAGCCGGTGAAGAGCGGGTGGTCGCAGAGATTCTCGTGGCCGCTGTGGCAGTAGCGGCAGGCGCCGCAGGTATGGCCCAGCCAGGGGATGCCGACCCGCTGCCCCGGATGCAGGCCCTGCACCCCCTCGCCCAGCGCGTCGATCCGGCCCACGATCTCGTGGCCCGGGATGACGGGATGGCCGGGGAAGGGCAGGTCGCCGTCCACGACATGCAGGTCGGTGCGGCAGACGCCGCAGGCGCCGACCCGGACCCGGATTTCGCCGGGGCCGGGCTGGCGGTCCGGCAGTTCCACCCACTGGAGTGCGGCGTGTGGGGCATCCAGTCTCATCGCATGCATGGTCGCGGCCTCCGGCGCGTTGGTCGGGATTGCGTGCCTACTCCATCATGTCGGCATGGCCCTGCGCTATGATCTGGATCAGTGCGCCGAGGGGATGACCCGATCGTGATCCCAGGGGGGTGCGCGAGGGGTTCGGCCGGGGCGGGAG
>NZ_JBDNXE010000236.1:0-2648 GCF_047721585.1 Gluconacetobacter sp. | reverse complement strand
CCACCGGGCCGAAGAACGGAATGCCCGACAGCGTCAGCGCCGCCGAGCAGCCGATCAGGGACGCGATCGCCGGATCGTTCTCCAGATCGTGGCTCAGCACGGTCGCGACGACCTGGACCTCGTTGCGGAAGCCTTCCGGGAACAGCGGGCGGATCGGGCGGTCGATCAGGCGCGAATTCAGCACCTCGATCTCCGACGGACGGCCCTCACGCTTGAAGAAACCACCGGGGATCTTGCCGGCCGCGAAGGCCTTTTCCTGGTAGTTGACCGTCAGCGGAAAGAAATCCTGGCCCGGCTTGACGCTGCGGGCGCCCACGGCGGTGCAGAGCACGACCGTGTCGCCATAGGTCACGACCACGGCGCCATCGGCCTGGCGGGCGATCTTGCCCGTCTCCAGCACCAGCGTGCGGCCGCCCCATTCGATCTCTTTGCGGTAGTAGTTGAACATTCAGACACTCCCTGTCCGATGGCCACCCCGGATGAATGGGAGAGGCCCGGACAAGGGGATGAAGGACAGCGTCTCGGACGGCATGGAGCGATGACGGTCATCCGCCAGAACACCATGTGGCCTGAAACGCTGTGACCCGGTCCGGATGTCTCCACCGACATGGGGGCAGCGTGTGGCCCGGCCCAGGATTGGGCATCGGGCGCGGCGGTCCCGCGGCAACGGGGCGGCCATGCCACCCCATCGGCGGAACGCACCAATGCGACCCGGCCCGTTGCCACGCACCGCGGGGCAGCAGGCCGGATCGCGCGTCATCTCAGCGACGCAGGCCCAGACGACCGATCACGGTCTGGTAGCGGGCCTCGTCCTTGCGCTTCAGATAGTCCAGCAGGCCGCGGCGCTTGCCGACCATCACCAGCAGGCCGCGACGCGAATGGAAATCCTTCGCGTGGGTCTTCAGGTGCTCGGTCAGGTTCGTGATCCGCTCGGTCAGCAGGGCGACCTGGACTTCCGGCGAGCCGGTGTCGGTGGCGGCGGTCTGGTATTCGCCAATCAGCGCCGTGCGGCGTTCAGCAGTAATCGACATCGTGTTCTCCACATTCCAATTCGGTTAAAGCATGCGGTCCGGGCGCAGCCAGCCATCTTCCAGCCGGCACAACCCGATCACGCGCCCCCCGTCCATCCCCCGCACGATGCCCTGGTCGGGATCGGCGGCGTCCGGAATGCGTCCCATCAGGCCGAGCAGGCTGATCGCCTGCCCGTGCGAGAGGGACTCCGCTTCCTCGTGGGTCAAGGCCAGCGCCGGGATGTCGGCCAGCGCGGTCGCGACCGGAAGAAGCAGATCCGGTGAGGCAGGCGCGTTGTCGTCGTTTGGCGTCAGTTTGTCCAGCGGAATCGCGTCTTCCTCGGCAAAAGGCCCCACCCGCAGGCGGCGCAGGGCGGCCACATGGCCCACCGTGCCGCAGGCCCGCGCGATGTCGCGCGCCAGCGAGCGCATATAGACGCCCTTGCCCGATTCCACCTCGAAAATCGCGGTATCCTCGTCCGGCCGCGCCACCAGTTCGAACCGGTCGATCCGGGCCGGCCGGGGCGGCAGATCGGGCGGCCGCCCGTCGCGCGCCATGTCATAGGCCCGCTCGCCCGCCACCTTGATCGCGGAATAGACCGGCGGCACCTGCATGATATCGCCCTGGAAGGCCGGCAGCGCGCGGCGGAAATCCTCGTCCGTCGGCCGCACGGCCGAAATCTCGGTCACCGCGCCGTCGGCATCGTCGGTATCCCGGGCCTCGCCCAGGCGCAGGGTGAACTGATAACGCTTTGTTCCGTCCATGATGTACGGCACGGTCTTGGTCGCCGCACCGAAGGCGATGGGCAGCAGGCCGGTCGCCAGCGGGTCCAGCGTCCCGCCATGCCCCGCCTTGGCGGCATCGAAGGCGCGCTTCACCCGGTTGACGACATCGGTCGATGTCATCCCCGCCGGCTTGTCGATGACCAGCCAGCCATCGATCTGACGTCCGCGCTTGCGTCGCATGGGGCAAAACCTTCTTGATCAAAATCCTGGAAGAGGCGTGCGTGTAGACGAGCCCTGAAGGGGGAGCAATGCCGGATTGTGCCATGCCTGCTTTCTCAAGCGGCTCAGGAGGCCCGAAATAGACACCCGATGATCTTTTCTCTTCCCGCATGAGCACTCATCCAGGCCGTACCGCCGGATGGACGGCCGTCCTGCTCTTCGTTGCCGGCGGGATCGGGCTGGGCTGCGCGTTCCTCGGCGCGTTCGGCCAGTTCGGCCTGATGACGCACAGCGAACGCGCCATGGTCGTCTTCGACCGTCCGATCGGCGGCCTGCGCGCCGGCGCCACGGTCACGTTTCGCGGCGCAAGGCTTGGACGGGTCGAACATGTCGGCCTCACCGCCGACCCCCTGCATGGCCGCGCGCTGATTCCGGTCACGATCCGCATCCAGCCCGGGCGGATTCACATGGCGGGCGGCGGTGGAGGCCCCCTGTCGCCGCACCAGATGCTGTTCCGGCTGATCCAGGACGGATTGCAGGCCGAACTACATAGCGCCAGCCTGGTAACCGGCCGCGTCGGCATCGACCTGGATATCGCCCCCCGGCCCCCCCCCCCCCCCCAAACCCGCCCCTGGCACCCTACCGCGATACCCCCCCCAGAATCCCCCCAGGCCCAGCACCGCCGCACCCAGG
>NZ_JBDNXE010000235.1:0-2747 GCF_047721585.1 Gluconacetobacter sp. | reverse complement strand
GGCGACGTGGAGAGCGACATCGTGGCGCAGGGCTTCGGCAGCCTGGGGCTGATGACCTCGGTCCTGCTGAACCCGACCGGCGACGTGGTGGAATCCGAGGCCGCGCATGGCACGGTGACGCGCCATTATCGCGAGCACCAGAAGGGCCGGCCGACCAGCACGAACCCGATCGCCTCGATCTTCGCTTGGACGCGCGGGCTGGCCTATCGCGGCCGGTTCGACGACACGCCCGACGTGACCCATTTCGCCGAGACGCTGGAGCGCGTCTGCGTCGAGACGGTCGAGGCGGGACAGATGACCAAGGACCTGGCCCTGCTGATCGGGCCGGATGCGAAATGGCTGACGACCCAGGATTTCCTGGCGGTGCTGGACACCAACCTGCGCAAGGCGATCGTCGCCTGACGCACGGGGCGGCCAGGCCATCAGGCCCGGCCGCCCCATGCTCTTTCTGGCGGGATGCCCTTATTTGTCTTCGAGGGTCTTTTTCCCGAGGACGACCAGTTCGTCCGCTTCCATTCCTTCGGGATTATGGGTCGCCTTTCTGGCGATTTCCTTTTCCAGGTCGCTCGCATGCTCGCCGCCTTTGAGGACGTGTTCGGCGATGCGCATGACCTCTTCCCTGGTCAGAAGCTTCGGCGAGTGCATCGCCTTGCGCCCGAGGTCCCGCAGGGAACTGGCGGCGTGGGGAACGCGATCGTGAGACATATTCCATCCTGCTCGCATGATTGAAAAGCGACGCGCTGACGAAGCGGTTTTTCGAATCCGCTCGTCAGGGGAATTGAACGCGGCGCGGGTGCGGGACGTTCCCGCTCAGGGTGTTGAAACGGCCTTTGCGTCCGCGGCCCTGATCGCCACGGTCGCCTCGCTGGTCAGGACGCGGAAGACGAAGCTTTCCTCGAGATACAGTTCGACCGTATCGGCCGTGTGGCTGAGATAGCCGATCGAGACATCCTGTCCGATATCGAGCGCCAGGTCGCCGCCGCGCATGGTGACGACGAAGGCGCCTTCGATCGCCGGTGCCCAGACAAGCTTGCCGTCGATCATGCTTTCGATGTGCCTGCGCACGGGATAGCCGTCATCGTCGCCGGCGCTGACGGCCAGATAGGCCTGTGCCCCCAGCACGACCGAATAGGGGCCGTTCACGCCCGCCAGCCGCAGCGTGTTGAGTGCTTCGGCGATGACCCGCGGGTAGTCCTGGGCCAGTGCCGGAAGCGTGAGCGGAGTATTGGAGCTTGCCGCGCGAATGCCCTGGATGCCCGCGGCGGCGTACCCGTCGAATATGGCGCGATCTTCAGCGAATGCGATGGTCTTCGCGGCATCCTTGACCGGCTGCCAATCCGAATCCTGCGAGCCGCGATCGACGGCGTCGATCTCTTCCCGTGACAGGGTGAAGGGAACCCGCAATTCGACGAGCGGCAGGATTTCGCGCTTTACGGCGCGCATGCCGCCTTCGGGCGCGTCGATCCGGCTGGCGCGCCCCGTGCCGATTCCCGCCAGTGCAAGCCCGCGCGGCTCGGACGTATCGACCACGCGCCGACCCGCCAGATGGCGCCGGATCGTGCGGGCGGCTTCTTCTTCGATCTGCTCCCAGGCCGCGCTGGAAACGGGTGCGAGATGGCGATGGAGGTTGTTCATGTTACGGTTTCTCTTTCAGTGAGCCGATACCCAGGGAGGTGCGGCCGGAATCGCGGGTTTCGGGCGCCGGAGTCCCGGACATGTCGTGCCCTGCCGGGTGCGGGGACGGCAGGTCGGGCGCGTCGTCGAGAAAGTCGGCGGTGGGAATGAAGAACAGCGCGCCCGTGATGGCGGTGCTGACATCGAGAATCCGGTCGTAATTGCCCGGCGGCTTGCCCACGAACATGTTTTGCAGCATCTGTTCCGTGCGGGCGGGCGAGCGGGCGTAGCCGATGAAATAGGTCCCGAATTCGCCTTTGCCGACCTCGCCGAACGGCATGTTGTCGCGCAGGATCTGAAGCTGCTCGCCATCTTCCTCGATGTTCGTCAGAACATTGTGCGCGTAGCTCTTCTTGTTGAAATCGCGCTGTTCGATGTCGGACAGCTTGTGCCGGCCGATGATGTCTTCCTGCGTTTCGACCGGCATCGCGTTCCATTTTTTGAGGTCGTGCAGGTATTTCTGGACGATGACATAGCTGCCGCCGGCAAAATCCGGGTCTTCGTCGCCGATGATGGTGGCGTCAATCGCCGCCTGGCCGGACGGGTTTTCGGTGCCGTCGACGAAGCCCAGCAGGTCGCGTTCGTCGAAATATTTGAACCCGTGCACTTCGTCGGTCACGGTCGCGGCGCCTTCGAGGCGCGAGACGATCGTGCTGGCCAGTTCGAAGCACAGATCCATCCGCGTGGCGCGGATATGGAACAGGAGATCGCCCGGTGTGGACGGCGCGTGATGCACGCCGTGAATTTCCACGAACGGATGCAGGTCCTTCGGGCGCGGCCCGCCGAAGAGCACGCCCCACGCATCCGAGCCGATTCCGGTCACGCAACTGAGGCGACCGTCGGGCGCGCGGAAGCCGATGCCCCGCAGCAGCGAGGACATGTCGCCCAGCAGATCCCGGACCTGCGCGCCGATCGCGGCATCCGCGCCGTCATGCAATGTGACGATCAGGAACATCGCGGCTCGGGTCAATTTTGCGTCAACGGGTTGAGGCGTGGTCAAGACTCGAAAACTCCTTGCCGGGTCGTATCTGGCCTGATGTGTCCGGAGAGGGGGTCAGAGAGGGGGCCAGGGG
>NZ_JBDNXE010000234.1:0-2769 GCF_047721585.1 Gluconacetobacter sp. | reverse complement strand
TGAATGCCTTCCAGCAGATCGTGGCCTCGACCAACCAGCAGCAGATCGGCATCGAGCAGGTGATGACCGCGTTGCAGAGCATCCGTCAGGCCAGCCAGCAGACGGCGGCGGGAACCCGCAACCTGGAAGCCTCGGCCAGCAATCTGGGCAGCCTCTCGCACCAGCTTCTGGCCATTTCCGCCCGTTACCGGACCTGACGGCCGGCCGTGGAGGCTCTGCGACAGGAACTTCTGGCGGTCTTCGATGCCGAATATCGCGACCATCTGCGGGTGGTGCGGGATATTCTGGCCGCCGGCCCGCTGGATGGGCGCGGGATCAGCGAGATTTTCCGGCGCGTGCATTCGCTGAAGGGGGCGGCCCGCGTCGTCGAGCGCGCGGATATCGAGACCATCGCCCACGCGCTTGAGAGCCGGCTGTTCGGGCTGCTGGACGGGCAGCAGCCGGTGACGGCGGAGGATCT
Source organism: Gluconacetobacter sp. (assembly GCF_047721585.1). Lineage (NCBI taxonomy): Bacteria > Pseudomonadati > Pseudomonadota > Alphaproteobacteria > Acetobacterales > Acetobacteraceae > Gluconacetobacter > Gluconacetobacter sp. The sequence continues at coordinate 2,309 of NZ_JBDNXE010000234.1, read as the reverse complement.
GACGGCCATCGGCGCGGCGATGGACCAGATCGACGCCCGCATGCAGGATGTCGGGGAGCCTTCGGCCGAGCCTGAGCCGGGCTCGGCGAGCCCGCCAGCGCGCGAGGAAGTGGCCGACAGCTATGTGCAGGTGCCGGTGTCGCGCCTCGATGCGCTGGTCGGCGTGGTGCATGACATGATGGGCATTGCCGAGCGGCAGGAGCGGTTGTGGGCGGATCTGGAGGATCTGACCGCCACGGCCGCGCGGCGGGTGGGGCCGGCCACCGATCCGGCGGTGGAACTGGCGCGGCTGACCCGTGCGCTGTCCGCCCTGTCGCGCGAGCGCGGGCGGATCGCGGGGCAGGCCGACCGGGCCATGATGCGGCTGGAGGAAGAGGTGCGGGCGGTGACGCTGGTGCCGGCCGGGACGGTTTTCGGGTCGTTGACCGGCATGGTTCGGCAGATCGCGCGCGAGCATGGCGGCGGCGAGGTGACGGTGCGCCTGCTGGGCATGGAGGTGCGGGCCGACCGGCGGGTGATGCAGGCGCTGCGCGACCCGGTGATCCATCTGCTGCGCAATGCCATTATCCATGGGCTGGAAAGCCCGGCCCGGCGGCGGGCGGAAGGCAAGCCGGCGGAGCCGGTGCTGACGCTGTCGGTGCGGATGCTGGGCGTGCGGCTGCTGGTATCGGTCAGCGATGACGGGCGGGGGCCGGACCTGGAGGCGATCGCCGCGCGGGCGGTGCGTCAGGGTTTGATGCAGCCGGATGATCCGCGCCTGCCCGAGACATTGCTGGGCATGGTGTTCGCGCCCGGCTTTTCCACCAGGGCGGCGGCCGACCGGATTGCGGGACGGGGGATGGGCCTGTCGGTGGTGGCGGAGGCCGCGCGGGCCTTGCAGGGCTCGGTCCGCATGGAAGCGGGCAGTCCGTGGGGGACGGTGGTGACGATGGCCGTGCCGGTCTCGCGCCGGCAGCGCACGACGCTGGTGGTCGAGGCCGGGGAGATGACGGTCGGGCTGCCGGGGCGGGTGATCGAGCGGTTGACGCGGGTGCGGCAGGCCGATGTGCGCATGGTCGATGGCCGGGCCTGTTTCTCTCTGGAGCGGCGGCGGGCCGTGGCGGGCGGTGGGGCCGGCGCGGCCGTGCTGGTGCCGGTGGCGCCGTTGGCCGCCTTCCTCGGTCAGCCGGATGCGGCGCTGCCGGTGCATGACGGGGCGCTGTCGGTCGTGGTGCTGGGCATGGCGGACGGCGGGTGTTGCGGGTTTGCCGTCGACCGGATGCGCGAGGTGCGGACCCTGCATATTTCCGACGCCGAGGCGGTGGGGCTGGACAGTGAATTGATCCCCGGCGTCGGCTGGCCGCGCGGCGATCGGCCGGTTTTCGTGCTCAGCCCCGATACGCTGCTGGAGCGGTGGCAGAAGGCGGGGGCGACCGGCGGGTATTTCGCCGGGGCCGACGATGCGGTGCCGGAGGGCGGGGGGATGGCGCCCCGGCATGTGCCGACCGTTCTGGTGGTTGACGATTCGATTACCACACGGACTCTCCAGAAGACGATCCTTCAGACCCACGGTTATGATGTGCTGCTGGCGACGGATGGTGTCGAGGCGCTGTCGTTGCTGCACCGGTCGTCACGCCGGATCGACGTGATTGTGACGGACGTGGAGATGCCGCGGATGGATGGTTTCGCATTGCTGGACGCGGTCAGGTCCGACCCGCGCCTTTCGCGGATTCCGGTGGTGCTGATGACCTCGCGCAATGAGGAAGCCGATATACGGCGCGGACTGGAAGGCGGAGCCCGGGCCTATGTGACCAAGCAGGGATTCGAGCAGGGCGAATTGCTGGACATCATCCGGGGCGTATTGTGACCGGGGGGGCCAGGCCGCGCGTCCGGGTGCTGGTGGTGGAGGATTCGGCGGTGGTCCGGCATGTGCTGGTGCGGCTGATCCGCGACGATCCACGGCTTGAACTGCTGGAAGCGGTGGAAACGGCGGAGGAAGCGTTGCGCCTGGTGCCGATGCTGCGGCCCGACGTGATTTCGATGGACGTGCGGCTGCCCGGCATGGACGGGCTGGAGGCCACGCGGCGCATCATGGCCGAGTGCCCGACGCCGATCGTGATCGTCAGCGATTCCTCGACCGATCCGGCGTTGCGGATTTCGATGAACGCGCTGCGCTCCGGTGCGCTGTCGGTGGTGCAGAAGCCGGCCGGCTGGCCGGTCGAGGCCCCCGGCGGGGGGGGGCGCGCGCCCCCCCCGTTGAAAAACAGCCCACAGGCGCGGGTCCGGGCGCGGCCTGCGGATTGGGGGGGGGCGGCGGGGGGGGGGGGGGG
>NZ_JBDNXE010000233.1:0-2775 GCF_047721585.1 Gluconacetobacter sp. | reverse complement strand
GCGCCAGCCGGTAAAGCCAGCGTTCCAGACCACCGGCCAGCCGGAAGTAGGCGGGGTCGAGGGTGAGGACGCGTGAGCAATCGCAAACACCTTCCATGAACCAGATCGGCAGGGTCAGCGACACACCCTCCGATCTGGAAATTCCCAGGTCGCTGATCCAGGCGAAGGATTGCGCCGGCCAGTCGGGAGGGGGCGTAGACTGGTAGCGACCCGCGTGCCTTCCAAACGCACCAGAGCACCGCGAAGACGGCGGTACTGGTGCGCACTGTCCGCCCAGCCAAGATCGTGGAACAATTGCCACGGCGTGAAACGGACATGGCGTGATACCCAACGGCCATGATTGAGAGCCTCGACAATCTGGCCCGCGAGCCAGAGCAACACGTCGGCATCCCAGATTGTGGCCATACCTTCGTCCCCCGATGCCCGGACGATCACATTGATCTGTCGGGACCGGTAACGGATCGGCTCAAAGCGCGGGCGTCTCGCCAGTGCGAAGAACGGTCGGCCCATCAGATCGCGCTGGTCACGCGGGCTCGCCGGTCCACTGACCACGAAGCGGCGGTCTGGCTCCCGCCAGCTTTCATCGGCGGCCATCACAGGCTCTCCCGTTCTTCGGGGGTCAGTGGGCGCGCCGGAAAGACACGGCTCGACGTCGTTTCCGACGGTGAATGGCGCGCCCCCCCGGCGGTCCAGGCCATCATGTCCTCGACGGAATACAGAACCCGCCCGCCGACTTTCCGGTAGAGCGGCCCGGTGCCGTAGGTGCGGTGTTTTTCGAGCGTGCGAAGCGAGATACCCAGAAACCGGGCCGCCTCACGAACACGCATCAGGCGTGGTGCGATCGCCATGACCATGTCTCCTTTTCCATGTAGCACCCGGCGAAGAGCGGGGCGTCTGGAGGGACGCTGGTGGATAATCGGCGGCTCAGGGAATGGACGTTTTTATCGACAACAAAATCGTCCACGAAACGAAACAGGAACCAGTCCTTTTCACCACCCGAACACCGCCGTTTGCCACACGCCTTCGAAAATACGTTCCGGCAAAACAATGCGGACGGATGCGGCCCTGCGCTCACCTGCGGCGCGTCAGTGGATAGCCCATGAGATCGCGGTAACTGCCTTCAATCAGCCGGTCCGCCAGATTCTTGAGACGACGGAACCGCCCACGGCCGGAAATATCGGGCCAGTCATAGACGCGTGCCGTCGGTTCACCGAGAAGACGATCGGCGATCACCCTTTCGCTGCCCATGGCAAGAGCGTCTTTGACACGAAGGGCGAGAATGTGGCGTGCGATGGACTGCGCCGACATCCTGTGCCAGGGACCGGGATCTGGGAAACCCGCGAGCACCCGCCAGAAGCGGATTGTCTCGTGAGCCCGCAATGGCGTGAATCTGTCATAAGTCAGTTCGAAAACATAATGGTGCGGCCCCGGCCATTGGTGTTTCATCCAGAGTTGCCAGGTCACGCCAGCACAGACACAACAGATGTAGATTCCATCGTGTGTTTCGACGAAACGCACATCGGACAGCGCCTGGAGATCGAGACGGCGTGGGGTCAGCGTCTGAGCTGGCGGCAATGGCCGGATGACCAGGATCGTCGGCAGGGCCAGACGCGACCAGAGCGCGGTCAGCGCGCTGAATCGCTGATCAGGATCGGCGGCGAAATCGCGGACCCCAGCGGCGGGCGAATTCCGCCTGGGCCGGATCGTCGGGAGACAGGTCTGCGCAGGCGCGCTGTTCGTCGCGATAGCGACGATTGCGCCGAAGGTATTCCCAGCCGAGTTCCGCCGGGATCGCGTTGCGCAGATACTCGTACCGCGCCTGGTCGTGCCAGTGTGCTCCGGGCATGATGCCCTCCCTCGTTTGCCTGAGAACGGGTGGCGACGCCTGCCCGGACGTTCAGTATCCACGGCGCGTCATCCGATGAGAACCCGGCAATTGGAGATCATATGATCGTGGCGAACGATTGAAAAACTCCGTATTGCTTCGCCGTAAACCGGAAGCCCCCCGTCAGGCGGGGGGCTCGGCATCGCGTCGGGCAAGCGCCTCCTTGAGTTCGCGTTCAATCTGCCGGCGCTCGCGACGGCTGAGGTGAAAGCTGGTCAGTTCGGCGCGCAGCATCTGGATGTGGTCGTATAGCGTGGTCATCGTCCTGCTCCTTCCGTTTCTCGAAGACAGGACGGACGGCTCATGCCGGGGCGGACCGGGTCAGGGATCGCCGTCAGGCGACCGGCCTGCCGGCGCGTGGGGGAGCCGATTTTGTTCGGCGTGCCCGGCAACGGGTACGTCGGGCAAAATTGGGGGGACCACGCGTCCTTGACGCGGTTCGCCCTCGCGCATGGTACAATGGGAAGGCTGAGGGAAAGCCTCGTATTCCGCCTGCGTCTCACGTGGGGCGACCAGCGCTGCCGTCCCGCCCCGGAAGAGCACGTGGAAAAAAAGACCAGGAAGGCCCCGCCCGGGGAGACCGGGCGGGGTTGGTGGTGGGGAGCTTACTCCCCGTTCCGGCTGCGCGGCCGGGTCCAGATCAGGGAGTAGCCCTCGCCATCCTCGTCGGTGAACAGGTTGGCGAAGATCGGGGCGGCGAAGGAGGGATCATCCAGCTTCAGGCTCAGATAGGTGCGGCCTTCGCTGGAGCGGCGGGTCCAGGCTGCACCGAGTTCAATCCTGCCCAGATAGACGCGGTAGTTGGGGGCGTTGTCGTTGGGACGGTTGGTTTCCACCACCAGGCGGACGTTGCGGGCCTGCAGGGCCAGGGTGACGATTTCGCCTTCGAA
>NZ_JBDNXE010000232.1:0-2786 GCF_047721585.1 Gluconacetobacter sp. | reverse complement strand
CGGGGGGGGGGGGGTCGCGGGGTTGGCCCAACCCCCCGGTCGCCCCGGGGGGGGGCCGGGGGGGCGGCCCGCCCCCGGCCACGCCCGGCGTGTGTCCGCGAGCATCGCAGCGGAGCGGCCTTGATGGCCGTGAGCAGCGAAGCGCAGTGGACGCGCGTCGGATCGCCGGCAGCCCGGCTGGCAGAGCGGTTTTTCATGGGCGGCGTCCCATTAGGAGGAGTTGCGGATTACGCTCGACGTCGCTGGCGAAGCCACGCAGGGCAGCGGCGGCGGCGGACAGGTCGCGCAGGGTGGAGTCGATGTTCGCGCGGTCGGCCGAGCGGGGCGATGTCATGTCATGCAGGGCGGACAGGCTGTCGCGCGCCTGGATCACCGTATCGTTGGCGCTGTGCAGCAACTGGTGCAGGTCGGCGCCTCGGGCGTCGAGCTGCTGGGTGCCGGTGGTGGCCAGTCGGTCGATGGCCGTCAGCGTCGTGTCCAGCCGCTGCTCCAGGTCCTGGATGGCGTGGGTCGCGCTGTCGACGGCGATACGCGAATGGTCGGAGGTCTGCTTGATGCTGTCGACCAGCGGCGGCAGGTCCTGATCCAGCCGTTCGCTCAACTGCTTGATGCTGGCCAGGGCGGCCTGGGCGTTGTCGGCCAGTTCCTTCAGAGGCAGTTGGGTCAGGGTTTCCTGCACCTTCTGGATCGCGGACTGGCGGGTGGGAATTTCGATATCCTTGCCGGTGACGATATCGGGGTGCAGCACGGCGGGAGCGGAAGGGTCGAAATCGAGATCGATTTCGGCCTGGCCGGTGACGAAGCTCTGCATGTTCAGCGAGGCGCGCAGCCCGTGGTCGATCATGTTCTGCAGGCTGATGCTGCGGTGCGTGCCCGAGGCGCCGGCGATGGAGATGCTGTTGGGCTGGAGCTGGACCGACACGGGGATGTAGGCGGCGTGGGTGCGGGCGTCATAGGTGATCGAGATGGCATCGACCGCGCCGACCCGGACCCCGCGGAACGTGACCGGGGCGCCGATGCTCAGGCCCGACGTCGAGCCCTGGAAGACCACGGTCGCCTCCTTGGTGGGCGAGAAGAGATTGAAATTGCCGAAGAAGACCAGCGCCCCCATGCCCAGGGCCACGCCCCCGACGACAAAGGCGCCAACGATCGTTTCTCGATTTGCCATGGGTCAGTCGGTCCTCCCGGACTCGGTTTCGCGTTCGCGGTGCATGAAGGCGTGGACCTGCGGTTCGTCGCAGTGATCGTGGAGCCAGGACGGCGCGCCGTGAGCGATCGGGGTTTTGGTCTTGGCGTCGAGGAAGATCCCGTCATCGGCGATCTTGAACAGGCTGGGCAGTTCGTGGCTGACGATGACGATGGTGGCCCCCAGCCCGTCGCGCAGGTTCAGGATCAGGTCGTCGAGCCGGGCGGAGGTGATCGGGTCTAGCCCGGCGGAGGGTTCGTCGAAGAACAGGATGTCCGGGTCCAGCGCCATGGCGCGGGCCAGGCCGGCGCGCTTTTTCATGCCGCCGCTGACTTCCGACGGATACTGGTCGATGGCATGCAGCATGCCGACCAGACCCAGCTTGAGTTCCACCTGGTTGCGGACGGTGGCCGGGTCCATCTTCGTGAGCATATGCATCGGCAGGGCGACGTTTTCGCCGACTGTGAGCGAACTCCACAACGCCGCGCTCTGGAACAGCACGCCGAAGCGCCGGCTGACCGTCTGGCGGTGGGCCGGGTCGGATGTCCAGTAATCCTCGCCATCGACCAGATAATGACCGGCGGCGGGCTTCAGCAGGCCGATCATGCTTTTGAGGACGGTGCTCTTGCCGCAGCCCGATCCGCCCATGACGGCGAAGATGCTGCCGCGCTTGATGTCGAAGGAGATGCCCTTCTGGATCACTTTCGGTCCGAATGCGAGGGTGACATCCTGGAGGGACATCAGGGTTTCGTGGCTGTCGGTGTCGGGGGTTTGGGGCGCCATGTCAGAGTCCGATCGTCGTCGCGATGACGGCGAAGATCGCGTCCAGCGCGATGACGCCCACGATGCCAACCACCACCGCGCGGGTTGCCGCCACGCCGACATCGGCGGCGCTGCGGCCGGCTTGCAGGCCGATGCGGCAACTGGTCAGCCCGATCAGGATGGCGAAGAAGATGCTCTTGACGAAGCCGAACCCGAACTGGTCTAGGGCCACGGCATTGAGCGTCTGGTGGAAATAGCCGGCCCCGGTGACGGACAGCATGCCGATCGCCACCGTGAAGCCGCCCAGCATGCCGACCAGCGAGCCGTACAGATACAGGAACGGCATGGTGGCGGTGAGGCTGAGGATGGACGGCAGGATGATATAGCTGGAGACCGGGATGCCGAAGACGGTCAGGGCGTCGATTTCCTCGTTGCCCTGCATGGTGGCGATGCGCGCGGCATAGGCGCCGCCGGTGCGGCCGGCCATGATGATCGCCGTCATCACCGCCGACATCTCGCGCACCATCGCGATGCCGACCAGGCTGGCGACGTAGATGTCCGCCGCGAATTTGCGCAGTTGGACCGCGCCGACGAAAGCCAGGATCGCGCCGACGAGAAAGTTCACGACGCTGACGATCAGCAGCGCCGAGGGGCCGGCGTCGCGGATGTTCGACATCAGGTCGGTCAGGCGCATCCGGCCGCGCCCGGTCAGGCTGGCGACGCCGCCTTTCGCGGTCTCGACGCCCAGTTCGGTGACGGTGCCGATTTCGGTCAGGCTGTCGATCGTCAGACTGCCGATTGTGGCGAGGGGGGCGAAGCGGCGCCGGGGGATGGGAGG
>NZ_JBDNXE010000231.1:0-2812 GCF_047721585.1 Gluconacetobacter sp. | reverse complement strand
CGAGGCGCCGCCGCCGACATCGAGGAAGTTGGCCGGTTCCTCGCCTTCCATCTTGATGATGTCCATGGTCGCCATGGCCAGGCCGGCGCCGTTGACCATGCAGCCGATCGTGCCGTCCAGCCCGACATAGGCCAGGCCGTGGCGGGCGGCTTCGCGCTCACGGGGGTCTTCCTCGTTCTCGTCGCGCAGTTCTTCCAGTTCCGGATGGCGGAACAGGGCGTTGTCGTCGAAGCTCATCTTGGCGTCGAGCGCCACCAGGTCGCCCGAGCCGGTGACGACCAGCGGGTTGATCTCGACGATCGCGGCGTCGAGCGACACGAACGCCTCGTAGGCCGCGCGCAGCACGGTGGTGAAGGCGCGGATCGACCGGCCGTGGAGGTCCAGCCGCGCCGCGAGAGTGCGGGCCTGGTAGTCGGACAGGCCGATGGCGGGGTCGATCGCCTCTTTCAGGATGCGCTCCGGCGTGGCGGCGGCGACGTCTTCGATCGCCATGCCGCCGTCCTGGGAGGCGACGATGACGATGCGGCCGGTGGCGCGATCGACCAGCAGGGAGAGATAGAGTTCGCGCGCGATCTCGCAGCCGGCTTCGATATACAGGCGGCGGACGATGCGGCCGGCCGGGCCGGTCTGGCGGGTGATCAGCGTGCTGTCCAGCATCGCGACGGCGGCCTGCTGCGCGTCGTCGGGCGTGCGGGCCAGGCGGACGCCGCCCTTGCCGCCCGGATCGTCGGCGAAATGGCCGGCGCCGCGACCGCCGGCATGAATCTGTGCCTTGACGACGACGATCGGGCCGCCGATCGTGCGGGCGGCCACCAGGGCTTCGTCGGGTGAACGGACGACCCGCCCGTCCAGCACGGGCATGCCGAATCCCTTCAACAGGGCTTTCGCCTGATATTCGTGTATGTTCATACGGTTATGATCCGCGTTTGTTGTCGTTGCGTCTCGGGAAGCCCGGACGGTGCACCGGCCGCGTATGCGCCAGCGATCGTCTGCATGGCATAATCGGCCGGTTTATGCCATCTCGGATGCTGAAAAGGACTTGTTCAGGCTTCGTATATGCCCTTCCGCATGGAAGGACGGGAAAGAGGGAAGCGGGGCGGATGGCATGAAAGACGGAGTACGATGAAACACTGGCGCCTTGAGCAGATGGATTGGGACTGTTTCGATCCGGCGCGCGTCGACCCCGATATCGTCCAACTGGTCAAGGCGGCGTCGGTCGTCGAGCGGAACGGCGTGGATTATGCGCATTATCTGAACAATGTGTTCTTCGACGATCCGGCCTTTCGCGCGGCGGCGGACAATTGGGCGATCGAGGAAGTGCAGCATGGCGACGCGCTGGGGCGGTGGGCGATGCTGGCGGACCCGTCATGGGACTATCCGCTGGCGTTCGAACGGTATCGCGCGTCGTACAAGCTGGAACTGGAGGTCGATCGGTCCATTCGCGGATCGCGCACCGGCGAGCTGATTGCCCGCTGCATGGTCGAGACGGGGACCTCATCCTTTTATACCGCCCTGGCCGATGCCACGGACGAGCCGCTGCTGAAGGCGATCTGTCGGCAGATCGCGGCGGACGAATACAGGCATTTCAAGCTGTTCTACGACCACATGAACCGATACCTGAAACGCGAGAAGCTGGGTGTGTGGCAGCGCATGCGCATTGCGCTGGGTCGGGTGACGGAAAGCGAGGATGACGAACTTGCCTCGGCCTATCATACGACCAACGATCCGGTTGGCCTGCCGTATGACCATGGCCGCTGCATTGCGGCTTATATGGCGCGGGCGATGCGCTATTATCAGCCCCGGCACACTGTGCGCGTGACCGGGATGATCCTGAAGACGATCGGGATCGCGCCGCATGGCTGGGTGCATGAACTGGTCGCGCGGGGCATGTATCATCTGATTCGCATACGCCAGAAGAAATTCGCGCGTCAGGCGGCGTTGGCCTGACGGGGCGGGAACCAGGAGGGAGTGACGATGTTGGTGCGCAAAATGATCGCGGCCGCGAGCCTCGGCCTGACCGTGGCGGCGCTGTCGCCGACGGCGGCCGCGCTGGCCGATCCGTATTCCCTGCCGATCGCGACATCGCCCGCGACGCCGCCGCCGCCCGATGCCGCCGCCGTCGCGGTGCAGCAGGATCTGGCCCAGGTCGGGGTTGCCGCCTTTACCGCGCCCGGATTTCGCCCGGCCCTGATCCGGCATGTGGTGCTGTTCCGCTTCCTCAAGAGTGTGACGCCGTTCCAGAAGGCGGAGGTGGCCCGGCGCTTTCTGGAACTGGCGGTCGATTCCCGTCGTCCGGATGGCCGTCCGGTGGTCGAGTCGATCGAGACCGGCTTTCAGAACAGCGGCGAGGGCACGGACGAGGGGTACCAGATGGGCTTTCTGGTGAGTTTTCGCTCGGAAGGGGACCGGAATTATTATGTCGGCCGGCCGGTCGTGACCCAGCCGGGCTTCTTCGATCCCGCGCATGATGCGTTCAAGGCGTTCGCGGCACCGTATTTGGCCGGCGTCCTGTGTTTCGACTATCGCGTGGCCGCGCTGGCGCGTCCGCCGGAGCCTGTGAAAGCGACCGCGGCACGGGCTGGGCACCGCAAATAAACCGTTCTACCGTAACCCGTTTGTAACAGAATTCGAGGCAACGGGATGTCGGATTTCAGACGGTATGGCCGGCGTGGCTGGCTGTGCGGCGCGGCCCTGCTGGCGGCCGTGAGCTGGGGCGGTGGGGCGGTGGGGGCCGAGCAGGCCCCCCCCCCCCCCGCGCCCCCAGGGCTCCCAGGCCCCGGGTAAGGCGCCAGGGGCGGCGGTTTGGCCCGGG
>NZ_JBDNXE010000230.1:1465-2838 GCF_047721585.1 Gluconacetobacter sp. | reverse complement strand
GCCAGGAACGTTTCATGGAGAGGTCTTCCATAGCCGTTTTCCCATCTATGAATTGCGTTATAGTTCCCACGTCCTGGGTCTGGCTTTTCTTTTAGTAATGGAGAACGTCCCCATGCAGGACACGTTCCGGATCATGGGCGCTCACCGCCCGTTCGAACCGCCTCCGCTTCCTTTTCGGGAGAAGGAGCAGCGCCCGCATCCGGCGCCTGCACCTGACGAAGAGGAGCCACCAATCGATCCGGACAAGGAAGGACTGGTCGAACCACTCGATCCCTCGGATGTGGATGCGGACCCACATGCGGACTGAAACAGTCTGCGGAAAGACACGTGGTCGTTCCGGCGCACATCCGGGTCAGAGCCGGTGCCAGCGTGGCAGACGACAGGACAATGTTCTGGCATGATCTCGCACGGCCTTTGGCAAGGCCGATGTCAGCTGGTTTTCGAGGGCTCCCAACGACCAGCCCAGGGCCTTGGCCATGTGCGTGCGGTCAGCGACAGGCAGGAGTTTTCGGACCACGGCGACGGTCGTCACTTCCGGATAAGACGCGGTTCTCCAGCGAGAAATCCGATCATAAATCCGGTGGTCAGCCGCCCGACGCATGAGGACGTCATATCCCTGGTCTTTTTCCTGGTCACCGAGATAGTCGGCCAGCAGGACCGCCAGTTCTGTGTCGATCTGAACGCTCGAAAGCGACATAATTCTGTTCGGCCTGCCCGCGCGAAGAGTCATGATGCAGTCCTCAGGCCGGCCCGCGTGTCGCGCGATATCAGAGCCGTCGCATCCAGAGGGCTGACGCTCAAGCCAGAAACAGTGGCGGTGACGTCGACATGCACGGACCCGAACAGATGCAGGAGGGCGGCCTGAGGCGTATAGGCGCCCTTGACGGCTGCCGAGGTCCGGCCGTCCATAAGGATCGGGTCGACAAGGACCGGGCACCCGGTCTGCCGGCTCAATATCTCGATGGAGCGGGCCAGTGGCATGGATGGAATGTTTACCGGCTGCTTTTCTGTCTCGCACGACAGCACATCATGCGGCGCATGAGCCGATGCCGGCGAGGCCATTCCGACCAGCGGCATGAGGACGAGACCGACAGCGGCGTGTGGTCTATCCCTCTGCCGAAGGCGCCGAGGTTGCTTGGCAGTCTGTTCCGCGTACGCCATCTCTCCTGCGGAATGTGACCAAACTGGCCGCATTGTCCCCAGTGAACGGGGCACGGGGGGATGGATGTTCCAATAGTGCTGAAGCGCCTTCAGGTTGAGAAAATGGATAAAACTTGACATCTCCCTGTTCTCGCTGCTTTCGACTTCACCTTCAGAGACGCGGGGGCGCCGGGGGGCGCGCCCGCCCCCCCCCCCCGCAGGGGCCGGGGGGG
>NZ_JBDNXE010000230.1:0-1455 GCF_047721585.1 Gluconacetobacter sp. | reverse complement strand
AAAAAGTAAAAAAATTTCACACCCCCTGGTGCGCGAGGTTTTCCCACCCCCCTTCCCCCCGGCGGGCCCGCGGTGTAACGCCCCCGCTCCACCCTCTCGTTCCTGCGGTCGTTCCAGGGAAGACGGCGTTTCCGCTCGGAGAAGGCGTTTCTGATCTACCCGGCGCGGTCGGTACCTTACGCCGCGACCGGAACTGGCGGTACGGCTCTTGCCCGAAAGGAGAGACGGAACGCGAGATCAGAAGCCAGGGGATCGCACCCGGCAGGGGCGACCGCACCCGCCTGGACCAGACGTTCCAGCGTGGCGCGAAGTCTGATCCCCGGTATACCGGTATGGGCCACCAGTGACGTTAGCGTCACGCCACGTCCGTCATGACCGAGGCGGCGGAGCACGGAGAGCACACGCGGAGCGAGCGGATCGTCTCCAAAAAGGGGGCGCGTTACCATGATACGCCTCCCTCCAGTCGGTTGCGCCATCTCCGGGCGGCTGTGCGCAAGGAGCGGCGATAGCGGGAATAAAGTCCTTTCAGTGTCGACATCCACATCCTCCGATTAAAGCAACATGGACTTCAGTTGTCTGGCTCACAGAGCCTATGCCGGACCCGATGGCGTCCAGCGAAAGCAAGATTGGAAGAGATGCTTGCCTCGTCAAGGGGGTGCGAAATGCAGATTCTTTTTAATGAATAATTTTATTATTTTTATTTGTGTTTGTTTTCTGTAGCGGTGTTGCGGAGAGAAATTACATGGGGTTTGTTGATTTTCGTTAACCATCATGGCGATGATCGCAGAAAATCAATATATTTCTCTCTGATGATGGTGGCCTGGGGTTTTCCGGCCACCACCTGTCTTAGAGAGCGCTTCCAGCGCGTCCGTTTGTCGGGACTTCCGTCCGCGTCTCGACGGCGGGCGTCAGAGCCATGGAACCAGTCTTTTGATCTCCGGGATTGTCAACTGCCATCGGCGCGGCGAGCGTCGGACAGGCCTTGCTTCCGGTGCGTGACACATGAACGATTGGCGCCCCCCGACCGTTTGATGTGATCGTGATCGTCTGCGTACAGGCGGTGGGTCCACCGGTGCTGACCGCCTCGAAACGCTGCCAAGACATGCTCTGTTTCGAGAGGTCGTGACCAACAGCCGGCACGGCGCGCAGGACGCCGTCCAGCCGCGAAGCCAATGTCCGATCGACTGCCTCCATGAGAGCCATATTGCGTGCCATCATGCGATCAACAGCCTCGAACATGTCGATATCAGGCATTGCCGCTGTCGTCGCGAAGCCCTGGACCGGGACCAGGATACCGACCTGGTGTCCCCGCGCGTCAACGACGCGCAACGCATCCTGAGCCTGCACAGGCAGGGCAGCCGCGCAGCAAGCCAGTGTAGCAATAAAGGCACCAGCCTGAATCATACGAGAAAAATGCATTTTGGAATCCTCCGTGTCTGTTAAGCAGTGTCGGAC
>NZ_JBDNXE010000229.1:0-2900 GCF_047721585.1 Gluconacetobacter sp. | reverse complement strand
GCTGGTGGGGGCGCGGCGGGGGCGGGGCGTGCCAGCCAGTCGATGGGCGTGTCGTCCAGCGCCGTGTCGGCGCCCCATTCGCCATAAAGCCGCAGCAGGGCGAGTGCGTCCATCATGCTCTCCGGGCCTTCCGCGCGGTGGTCGATCCGCCGGAGGGAGGACCGGCGAACTGGGGTTTGGCAGTTTTACCCCACGCGCGGTAGGGTCCGCCATCATGCAGCGTTTCTGCTCCTTTTGCGCGTTTCTTCTGGCGCTGGCGGCGCCGGCCGGCCCCCTCCTTGCGCGGGAGGGGGTGGGCCAGCCCGTGTCGGCCGTGAAACCCGCGCCCGCGCCCTGGCCGGAGGGCATTGACGGGCCGTACCTGGTGGGCACCGTCGCGGCGCTGGAAGGCGACGATGACGTGGCGGCGCGCGCGTTTCGTCAGGCGGCGCAACTTGCGCCCGGCGAACCGGCCCTGCTGCGGCGGGCCTTTCTGTATAGTGCCCTCGCGGGCGACGATTCGGCTGTCGCGCTGGCCGGGCGCCTGCCGGGCCAGGCGCTGGCCGAACTGGTGATGGGCAATGCGGCGGTGCGGACCGCGCACTGGGCCGATGCGCAGGCGCATTACGACCGGGTGCGCAAGGACCCGCTGCTGGCGACCATCCGCCCGCTGCTGACGGCCTGGACCCTGCTGGGAGCCGGCCAGGGCGAGCGCGCGCTGGCCGAACTCGACCCGCTGGTGGCCGACCGCGACCTTGGGGGGTATTACGCCGTTCATGCCGCGCTGATCGCCCAGGCCGCCGGCAGGCCCGAGCAGGCTGCGCGGTATGCGCGCACGGCGCTGGCCACCCCGGCGGCGGGCCATGACCTGTTCACCGTGCTGGCGCTGGGGCACTGGCTGGTGGGCCAGGGGCAGCGCGCGCAGGCGGAGCGGCTGGTCGACGGGCTGCTCGCCGGGGCGCCCGGCCTGGCGCTGTCTCGGCAGGGGATCCTGACCGCGATGGACCGCGCCGCGCCGGCCGCGCCGTGCCAGGGGATCGCGCAGGCCTATGCCTTCCTCTCCGGGCTGGTGGGGCAGGAGGTGGCGCGGATGGCCGATCCGTCGGGGCGGCTGGCCCATGATGGCGGGTTGCGGGACATGCGCATGATGATGCTGCGTTTCGCGCTGGGGCTGGACCCGGCGGTGGGACAGGCGCGGCTGATGCTCTCGGCGCTGCAATACGAAGCCGGCCAGGCGGTGGCGGCGCGCGACACGCTGGCGGGCGCCGTGCCGGACGATCCGCTGGGTTCGGTCATCCAGCTTCAGCGCGCGCGGCTCGATGCCGCCACCGGGCGGTGGGACGAGGCGAACGCGGCGCTGCTTCGCCTGACGGCCGCCCAGCCCGGCCAGCCGCGGATCTGGCAGACGCTGGGCGACCTGCAATCGGACCGGCAGGACTGGCAGGGGGCCGAAGCGTCCTACAGCCGCGCGATCGCGGCGACGGGGCATCTGACGGGCGCGGACTGGCCGCTGCTGTTCGGCCGCGCCGCCGCTTATGACCGGCTGGATCGCTGGCCGCAGGCGCAGGCCGACCTGGAGCACGCGCTGACCCTGGCGCCCGACGAGGTGCTGCTGCTGAATTATCTGGGCTATTCGCTGGTGCAGCAGGGGCGGGATCTGCCCCGCGCCGAGTCTCTGCTGCGTCGGGCCGTGGCGCTGGAGCCGCAGAACGCCGCGATCCGCGACAGTCTGGGCTGGGCGCTGGTCCGGCGGGGGCATGTGGCCGAGGGCGTGGTGATGCTGGAACGCGCGGCGGAGCAGACGCCCGAGGATCAGGCGGTCAATTACCATCTGGGCGTGGCCTATCAGGAGTCCGGCCGGCTGCGCGAGGCGATCAACCAGTGGCATTTCGCCCAGGGGCTGCCGGCCAGCGATCCGGCCGATGCCGGGCGGATCAGCGCCGCCCTTGCGGACGCTGCGCGTTCGGTCCATCAGGTCGAGCCGCCCGTTCAGGCACCGTCGGGCCAGAAGAAGGACTGAAATGCCCGTGACAGGGACCCTGTACGAATCCGCGCACGCGAAGATCAACCTCTACCTGCACGTAACGGGCCGTCGGCCGGACGGCTATCACCTGCTGGACAGTCTGGCCGTGTTTACCGGCGCGGGCGACAGGCTGGCCCTGCATCCCGGCCACGGCGGGGCCGGGGCGGTCTCGCTGGATATTGCCGGCCCGTTCGGTGCCGGACTGGTGGCCGATGCGGACAGCAACCTGATCCTGCGCGCGGCGCGGCTGCTGCGGGCGGAAATCGGCGGCACCGACGGGCTGGAGCCGGTGCGTGTGGTCCTGGACAAGATGCTGCCGGTCGCCTCGGGCATCGGTGGCGGGTCGGCCGATGCGGCGGCGGCGCTGCGCCTGCTGCTGCGTGCCTGGCCCGGCAATGTGCCGCGCGAGCGGCTGATGGCGCTGGCGACCGAGCTGGGGGCGGACGTGCCTGTCTGCATCGACCAGCGCGCCGCCCGGATGGGGGGAATCGGCGAGCGGCTGGACTCCGCGCCCTCCCTGCCGGCCTGCGGGATCATGCTGGTGAATTGCGGCGAGGCGGTTTCCACGCCCGCCGTGTTCCGCGCGCGGGCGCCGGTCTTCACGCCGGCGGCGAGCCTGCCTTCCGCCTGGCCCGACGTGACGGCGATGGTGCGGGATCTTTCAGGTTTGACCAACGATCTTCAGGACGCGGCCTGTGCCATCTGCCCGACGATCCGCACGGTGCTGGATGTGCTGGAGGCCGTGCCCGGCTGTCGGCTGGCGCGCATGAGCGGCTCGGGCGCGACCTGTTTCGCGTTGTTCGACTCGCCGCAGGCGGCCCAGGACGCGCAGGCGGCGGTGGAACGGCCCGGCTGGTGGGTGTGGGCGGGGCCGCTTCACGCCTGACTGTGTCCGGAC
>NZ_JBDNXE010000228.1:0-2934 GCF_047721585.1 Gluconacetobacter sp. | reverse complement strand
GTCGGGGATGGGGCGGGGTGCCCGGACCGGCGGGATGGGACGAACGGCGCCGGGCGCCTGGCCCTTTGGCTTTGAGGGGCGGGGTGGTGCTTCGGTCGGCGGGTTGGGCGTCCGGTGTCGCTGCCGGCGTCGCGCGTCTTGAGTTACCGCCAGCATTGCCGGCGCGGCCGGGCCGTATTCGCCGGCGCCGAGGGGGCGGGCGGCGCGGACGGGAATCTCCAGTGCCTTCAGGATCGCCGCCACCATTTCCGGACGGACGCCCAGACGCGAGGGCAGGCCGTCGGGCAGGGGGACCGGGCCGTTGCGCGCGCGCCAGCGTAGCTCGCCGGACAGTTTCTCGGCGATATCCAGCCTGAGACGCACCGGGCCGGCGGCGATCCAGCCCAGTTGCGCCAGGATGGCGTCATGCGGGCCGTCGGCCGGGACCGAGACCGCGCCGGCGGGCGGCAGGTCGGGCAGTTTCCGCCCGGCCCGCGCCGCCAGCAGGATGGCGCGCAGGTGCATGGCGTGAGGACGGAGCAGCGACGGCATCAGCACCGCGTGTCGTCCGATGCGCACGCCGAGCGCCTTGAGACGAGCCCGCTGGGCCGGGGGCACGGACAGGCTGTCGGCGACCACGCCGCCCTGTTCTTCCAGCCGGTGCAGGATGCCGCGCAGGGTCGGGTCCGCTTCCACGGCGGCGCGGGCGGCGAACAGGGGGGCCATTGCCCCGCGCACCTGCCGGTCCAGCCACTGGGCGAGATGCGCCCGGATGCGTTCCTTCTGCGCGCCGTCGAGAAAGGAATTGTCCATGACCTCGATGCGGGGCCGCAGCAGGTGGTCGCCGCCGCGCAGGCGGGCGACGGTGCCGCCGTCCCATTCCACGAAGCGCCCGTCGGCGGAGAACGCGAAGGCGTCGTCCGGGGCCTGGGTGAGCGCCTGGACGCGGCGGGGGATTTCGGTGCGCAGGGCGCGGCGGGCGGCGCGCAGCAGGAGGCGCTGGTCGGGCAGCGCGCCGGCGGTGTCCGCCACCAGATCCAGGCCCACCACCCGGCCCACCGGATGGCCCTCCACCACCACGTCGCCCTGGGCGGTGACGGCGGACAGCAGGTCTTCCTCGGCGGCTTCGTCCAGGCGGCGGATCAGGGAGGCGGCGCGGCGGTCGACGAAGCGGGCGGTCAGCCGTTCGTGCAGCGCATCGGACAACTGGTCCTCGACCGCGCGGGTGCGCTCCTGCCACTGGGTGGCGTGCCGTACCCAGTCGCGGCGGGCGGCGATATAGGCGCAGACGCGGATGCCCGAGAGGCGGTGCATCAGGGAGTCGATATCGCCTTCGGTCTTGCTAAAGCCCGCGATCTGGGACTCCATCCACGCCTCGGGCACATGCTCGTCGCGCATGACGTGGGTGAAGATCCGCGCGCAGAGCCGGGTGTGGCTCTCGTCGCCCAGTTTGCGGAAATCGGGGATCTGGCAGGCTTCCCACAGCAGCCGGGTGGCGCGGGGGGAGCGGACGAGGGTGCGGATGTCCGGCACCGCCGCCAGGCTGCCGAGGGTGAGGACATCCGTCGCCTCGTTGCCGGCGGTGAGGCCGATCGTCGGCGGGGGGCGGTTCAGGCTGGCCAGAAGGGCCTCGGGATTGGCGAAATCCAGATCGCTGTTGCGCCAGAACAGACGCTCGATCGGGTCGAAACGGTGGGTTTCGACGGCCTCGACCACCTCCTCGGGCAGGGGCGGGCAGGTGCCGGCGGTGCCGAAGGTGCCGTCGCGCATGCCGCGCCCGGCGCGGCCGGCGATCTGGGCGATTTCGGCGGGATGGAGGCGGCGCGCCCGCAGGCCGTCGAATTTCGACAGGCCGGCGAAGGCGACATGGTTGACGTCCATGTTCAGGCCCATGCCGATGGCGTCGGTCGCGACCAGGTAATCGACCTCGCGCTCCTGATAGAGGGCCACCTGTGCGTTGCGCGTGCGCGGGGAGAGCTGGCCCATGACGACGGCGCAGCCGCCGCGCCGCCGCCGGATCAGTTCGGCGATCGCGTAGACTTCGGTGGCCGAGAAGGCGACGATGGCGGAGCGGGGGGGCAGGCGCGTCAGCTTGCTGGCACCCAGATGGGTCAGGCTGGAGAGGCGGGGCCGGGTGTCGATCTCGATGCCCGGTACCAGGCGGCGCAGCAGCGGGCGAATGGTCTCCGCGCCCAGGAACATGGTTTCCACCATGCCGCGCGCATGGAGCAGCCGGTCGGTGAAGATATGGCCCCGGTCGGGGTCGGCGCAGAGCTGGATTTCGTCGACCGCGACGAATTCGGCGCGCTGGTCGAGCGGCATGGCCTCGACGGTGCAGGAGAACCAGCGGGCGTTCGGCGGGACGATCTTTTCCTCGCCGGTGATCAGCGCGACGGCGCCGACGCCTTTGGCGGCGACCATGCGCTCGTAATTCTCGCGGGCCAGCAGGCGCAGGGGAAAGCCGATGATGCCGCTGGAATGGGCGAGCAGCCGCTCGATGGCGAGATGGGTCTTGCCCGTGTTGGTCGGCCCGAGGACGGCCCTGATTCGCCTGGCATGTGCAGGGTGGAAGGCGTGTCGCGCGGCACTGGGGGAGCCGGCCCCCGGGGATGCACCCATCATGGGGCCATGCTCAGATGACGCCGGATGGATTGCAAGCAAAACCCGCGCCCGGATTGTAGAATACGTGCGCGACCGGTTGCGTTGCCCGACCGCAGGACGCACGCTGATGGTGTTCGGGTTGCGGAGGTCGCTGATGTCCATTGAAGAATTCCCCTGCCTGCTGCCGTCCACGCGAGGGCGACGCAGCGGCGTGCGCGTGATTCACGCGATCACGCCTGCCGAGTTCGGCACCCTGGCCGAACGAGTCGGTGAATCCGGCGCGGCGTTCCTGCGCGAGTCGGGTTTTCGGGGGCTGGTCGGGGAACTGGGGCTGGTGCCGGGCAAGGACGGGGT
>NZ_JBDNXE010000227.1:2798-3083 GCF_047721585.1 Gluconacetobacter sp. | reverse complement strand
GCGGGATAGGACCCCGAACCCGCGCACCCGTACGCTTCGCCGTATTGACGATCTCTTTGGTGCTGTTATCGAGCACCCGATGATCGTACGCCTTCAGGCGAATGCGGATGTTCTGGTTGTCCATCGTCTATTCAGTCCAACTTCAATGGTTCGGGGGAACCCGAGCCGCCAAAGGAGACCCCGGCCGGGTTGCTCCCGGCCGGGGCGCCAGGTCAGGTGAAGCACCCCCTCACGCCCTGAACGAGGCCCCCACCCCGCCGCCCCCCGTGCGGCCCCCGACAACAA
>NZ_JBDNXE010000227.1:0-2788 GCF_047721585.1 Gluconacetobacter sp. | reverse complement strand
GGTATTGGGGTTGTTCTGTTTGCCATGCGTATATGACTCCCACGTTCATGGGGGCGGGGCACCCCGCCCCCCCAATGCCCCCCCCGGCGGGTGGGCCCGGGCGGGGGTCGCCAGTTCTGGTTACGAACCCGATCAGGCCGTGATCGAGGCCACCACGCCGGCGCCGACGGTGCGGCCACCTTCACGAATGGCGAAACGCAGACCTTCGTCCATCGCGATCGGCGCGATCAGCTCGACGTCCATCGCAACGTTGTCGCCCGGCATGACCATTTCCGTGCCTTCCGGCAGGTGAACGACACCCGTCACGTCGGTGGTGCGGAAATAGAACTGCGGACGGTAGTTGGTGAAGAACGGCGTGTGACGGCCACCCTCTTCCTTCGTGAGGATGTACGCCTCGGCCTTGAACTTCGTGTGCGGGGTGATCGAACCCGGCTTGGCCAGAACCTGGCCACGCTCAACGTCTTCACGCTTCGTGCCACGGACCAGCGCACCGATGTTGTCACCGGCCTCGCCGCGATCCAGCAGCTTGCGGAACATTTCGACGCCCGTCACCGTCGTCTTCTGCGTCGCGCGCAGACCGACGATTTCGATTTCGTCACCGACGTTCACGACGCCACGCTCGACACGGCCGGTCACCACGGTGCCACGACCAGAGATCGAGAACACGTCTTCGATCGGCATCAGGAACGGACGGTCAACCGGACGCTCCGGCTGCGGGATGTACGCATCCACGGCGTCCATCAGGTCGCGCACGCGGTTCTCGCCGACTTCCGGATCGCCCTCTTCCAGCGTCACCAGGGCCGAGCCCTTGATGATGGGGATATCGTCGCCCGGGAACTGGTAAGCGGACAGAAGCTCGCGCACTTCCATCTCGACCAGCTCCAGCAGCTCCGGATCGTCGACCTGGTCAACCTTGTTCAGGAACACGACCAGCGCCGGAACGCCGACCTGACGCGCCAGCAGGATGTGCTCGCGGGTCTGCGGCATCGGGCCGTCGGCGGCGGAAACCACCAGGATGGCGCCGTCCATCTGCGCCGCACCGGTGATCATGTTCTTCACGTAGTCGGCGTGACCGGGGCAGTCGACGTGCGCGTAGTGGCGCGCGGCAGTCTCGTACTCGACATGGGCGGTCGAGATCGTGATGCCACGGGCGCGCTCTTCCGGCGCCGCGTCGATCTGGTCGTACGCCTTGAAGGTGGCGCCACCGGTCTTCGCCAGCGTCTTGGTGATCGCGGCGGTCAGCGACGTCTTGCCGTGATCGACGTGACCGATCGTGCCGATATTGCAGTGCGGCTTCGTCCGCTCGAATTTAGCCTTTGCCATCGTCTATCTCCGTTACCTCGGCCCACAGGCCGGGAGTCGGGTTGAAATGTTCCTAACCGGAAGCGTGCCGGTCTTTAGACCGGACAACTGCCCCTTACCAGCGATAATGACTGAACGCCTTGTTGGCCTCGGCCATGCGATGCGTGTCTTCACGCTTCTTCACGGCGGACCCGCGATTGTTGACCGCGTCCAGAAGCTCGTTGGACAGGCGTTCCTGCATGGTGTTCTCGCCGCGCTTGCGCGAGGCGTCGATCAGCCAGCGGATCGCCAGCGCCTGACGACGCTCCGTGCGCACTTCGACGGGCACCTGATAGGTGGCACCACCGACGCGACGCGAACGGACCTCGACGGCCGGCTTCACGTTGTCCAGCGCGCTGTGGAACATCACAACCGGATCGGCTGCTGCACCACCACGGCGACGCAACACCTCAAGCGCACCATAGACGATGCCTTCGGCGGTGGATTTCTTGCCGTCATACATGAGCGCATTCATGAAGCGCGTGATGACGACATCACCAAATTTCGGATCGGGAAGAATCTCGCGCTTCACTGCGCGATGACGGCGACTCATGCCTGGTTATTCCTTTTACTTCGGACGCTTCGCGCCATAGAGCGAGCGACGCTGACGACGCTTGGCGATACCCTGGGTATCCAGAACGCCACGCAGGATGTGGTAACGAACGCCCGGAAGATCCTTGACGCGGCCACCGCGGATCAGGACCACACTGTGCTCCTGCAGGTTGTGGCCTTCACCGGGGATGTAGCTGACGACCTCATAGCCGTTCGTCAGACGCACCTTCGCAACCTTACGCAGAGCCGAGTTCGGCTTCTTCGGTGTGGTTGTGTAGACGCGGGTGCAGACACCGCGCTTCTGCGGGCAACCCTGCAGAGCAGGCACCTTATTGCGCTTGGCTGCGGGCTCGCGGCCTTTGGCGATCAGCTGGTTGATGGTCGGCATACGCCTTTCCCGATCCTTACAAATTTCGGCCGGCCAACCGCGTCTTAGGTTGCCGACTGTCGTTCACAACAAAATCCCACCGAATGAGGATCATTCGCCTGGGCATCATATTTACATCCGGCCTTGGCGGCCCTTTCGGACCACGGCACCGCATGCCTGCATGCTGCATTCGACGGCCAACGACGTCATACGAGACGGGGCTAGCCGAGGGCGCGGAACCTACGAAGCCCCCGCCCTTGAGTCAAGTGTTACCTCGGGATTCGCGGCCGATTCCCGCCGAATTATCTCGGCGGGCAGGCGATGGCGGGCATGCAGTCACGGCAGGCCCGCCGTCGCGCGATCGTCGCGCATCCCGACCGTGCCAATCATCCGATTCGGCGCGATCCGGTCGGCCATCAGATACAGGACCTCGGCCCCATAGGAAAGGGGGCCGGGGTTTGCACCCCGCCCCGTCAACAACCCCCCCCATCCCAACGCGCGGGCCAACCCCCCCACCCCCGCGCACCC
>NZ_JBDNXE010000226.1:0-3086 GCF_047721585.1 Gluconacetobacter sp. | reverse complement strand
GGGTGCGGGGTGGGTGGCCGCACGGGCAGGCACCGGCTCGGGCAGCGGCAGTTCGGCGGTATCCGGGAGGATGCGTGCCATGGCAAAATTCCGTCGCAGGGTGGCTACGGGGTCGGGGTCGGGCAGGCTTTCGGCCAGGATCTGCCGGCCGCGCCGCCGCCAGAACAGCGCCAGGGCCTGGGGGCCATCCTTTGCCGCGATCCGGGCGCGCGGGCGGCCCTGGATATCGTCGATCCGGAAGATCATGCGTTCCGCATTCGGGGTCGTCAGGCCGGTCGGCCTGACCCTGTAGCCGTTTCTCACCATAATCCTCAGTCGTGCCGTTCGCCCGTGATGTCTGAAATCGTCCGTCGTGCCTATGCCGTTGCGGCGTCGCGGCAGGCGGCGCAGAGCCCTTCGGCCTCGACGGTCGAATGATGCACCGTGAAGCCGATCTGCCGCGTGGCGTCGATCAATGCGTGCAGGATGCCGTGATCGTCCAGTTCGGTCACCTGACCGCAGCCGGTACAGATCAGAAACTGCGCCGCGTGAGGATGGCCGGCTTCGGCATGACTGCCATCCAGCGTGTGGGTGCAGCCGACGAAGGCCGACAGGCGCTCGATCTTGTGGATGAGCCCCTCTTCCAGCAGAAAATCCAGGGCGCGGTAGACCGTGGGCGGGGCGGCGCCCTTCTTGTCGGCGCGCAAGCCGTCCAGCAGGTCATAGGCGCCGACCGGGCGCGCGGCCTCCAGCACCAGGCCCAGCACCTGGCGCCGCAGATCGGTCAGCCGCGACCCATGCGCGGCGCACAAGCGCTCGGCATTATCCAGCCGAGTCTCGGTCTTTTCGGCGAAAATCGTTGCCGCCATGCCTGCCGCGCCATGCCCCCGATCTGTCCAGAGATGCCGCCCGCGCGGCTCCCTGGTTTCCATACGCCGGAAAGCGCGTTATATGAAGGCTCCAAATATGTTACATTATAACGTGTCTTGACCTGCCAACCCTCCTGCTGACGGCCTCCCGCGTGTCTGCTGACCTTATATTCCCCCTTCGTGGTTCCCGTTCGGGCGTGGTGCGCCTGATCTGCGCGTGGCTGATGGCTGTCATGCTGGTGGTGTCGGGGGCGCGGCCGGCCCATGCCGGCAGTCCGATTGCCGTTGTGGCCGCCGAAGCGGTGTGGGGCGATATCGCGCGTCAGGTCGGGGGGGCGGATGTGGCGGTGAGCAGCATTCTGACCAACCCTGCGACTGATCCGCATGCGTTCGAAGCCAGCCCGATGGATGGGCGGCGGCTGGGTGCCGCGCGGATCGTGATCGCCAATGGCGGGGGATATGACGGATGGCTCGACCGGCTGATGGAGGGGGGCGGAAATGCCGGCCGGCCGGTGGTGCTGAACGTGGCGGCGCTGGTTGGCTGGCGGGACGGCGATAACGCCCATTTCTGGTACGATCTGGCGATGGTCCGCGCCGTCGCGACGGCGTTTGCCGCCGATTGCGGCGCGATTCTTCCCGATCGCCGGGCGGCGGTGCAGGAGCGTCTGCAACAATTTCTGGACGCGCTGGGGCCGCTTCAACAGCGGATCGACCGGTTGCGGGCGCGTTATCATGGGGTGCCGGTTGCCGCGTCCGAACCGATTTTTGGCCTGATGACGCGCCAGATCGAGCTGACGATGCATGACGGAGATTTTCAGCGTGCGGTCATGAACGGCACCGACCCCGGCCCGTCGGAGGTTGCCGGGTTCGAGCGGGACCTGACGGAGCGGCGGGTGCGGATGCTGATCCTGAACGAGCAGACGACGGGGCCGGCCACCGACCGGCTGGAGCAGTTGGCGCAGGGGGCCGGGATTCCGGTGCTGCATGTCGGCGAGAGCCTGCCGCCCGGCATGCGCTATCAGGACTGGATCGCCGGGATGCTGGATCGTCTGGATCAGGCGCTGGCCCATGCTCCGCCTGGGGGGCCGACATGAACGGGCACGATGCGTGCTGCGGCGGCCCGGCGCCTGGGCCGGAAACGGCCGCCATGCCGCCGGTGGATATGGCGCAGGTCACGCTGCGCATCGGCGCGCGCACGATCCTTTCCGATGTTGGCCTGACCGTGCCGGCCGGGGCCTTTGTCGGCATGCTGGGGCCGAACGGGGCGGGCAAGAGCAGCCTGATCCGCGCCATTCTGGGCGTGGTGCCGGTATCGGCCGGGCGGATTGCGGTCTTTGGCCGGCCGGTGGGGCGCGGCAACCACGATATCGGCTATCTGCCGCAATTTCCGGCGCGTTCCGCGCCGCGCCTGGACGGGCGCAGTTTCATTGCCGCGGCCCTGCATGGCGAGCGGTGGGGCCTGCCCTGCGACTGGCGGCCCGGCCGGCATCGCCGCCATGACGCGATGGAGATCGACCGGGTGCTGGATCTGGTGGGGGCCATGCATCTGGCCCGCCGGCCGATCGACCATCTTTCGGGTGGCGAGCGCCAGCGGCTGTTGCTGGCGCAGGCCCTGCTGGGGCGGCCCCGGCTGCTGCTGCTGGACGAGCCGCTGGCCAGCCTGGACCCGCATCGCGCGCGCGAAGTGGTGGCGCTGGTGGACCGCATCCGCCGCCAGCTTGGCATTGCGGTGCTGTTTTCCACCCATGATCTCAACCCGCTGCTGGGGGTGATGGACCGGGTGCTGTATGTGGGGCGCGGGGCGGCGCGGCTGGGCACGGTGGACGAGGTGGTGACCGGCCCGGTGCTGAGCGCGCTGTATGGCGTGCCGGTCGAGGTGATCCGGGCGAACGGGCGCATCTTCGTGGTGGCCGACGGAGTGGTTCAGTCGTGAGCGGGCGGGAGTAGGAACCGGGCATGTTCGCCTTTGAATTCATGCGCCATGCCTTTGCCGCGACGGGGATCGTGGCGATCCTGTCCGGGCTGGTCGGTTATTTCATGGTGCTGCGGGGCGAGAGCTTTGCCGGCCATGCGCTGTCGCATGTCGGCTTTGCCGGCGCGACGGGTGCGCTGCTGGTGGGGATGCCGCCTTTCTGGGGGCTGATGGGGGCCACGGTTCTGGCCGGGGTGGCCATGGGGCTGGGCGGACGGGGCACCACGCAGGGGCGGGATGTCACGATCGGGCTGGTCCTGTCCTGC
>NZ_JBDNXE010000225.1:0-3165 GCF_047721585.1 Gluconacetobacter sp. | reverse complement strand
AAAAGCCGCCTGACTATTGAACCACAAACTCTCCGGTAAACCCGGGGCGGTTCAGCCTATTCCCAGGAAGCTCAGAACGACCTCAACACAATCTACGAACAGGTTCTCGGCCGAGGGATCGATCCCTCTGGTCTTGCCACAGCCCAGCAGACCCTCGTCAACGGCGGGTCCCTTCAGGATGTGCGCTCCGTAACGGCATATTGCCAGGAAGCCCAGAACGATCTGGGAACAGCGTATACATTCTTTACCGGTACATCACTGCAACAGGCGCTCCTCACAAACTATGAAGGCGGCCTCGCCAACGGAAGCTCTATAAATCAGATCTTCCAAAACATGTCCGTCCTGCCAGAAGCCGACAGCATCTATCAAACCATTTATAGTGACTGGGGACAACTCGCCCCCACAAACACCGAACTTGGGACCATGGCGAACGCCATGGCCAACATACACTGGGCATGGACAGTCGTCAGTAATCAGTCACTGGATCAATTGCAGCAGGAGGCATCAGTCTATCAGGCTCCCACGTCAGTGGCTTTCCGTGACGTCATCGCAGACATCGCCTCTTCCTCCTCCCAGGCGATTGGCGCCGAGGCAAATGTCCTGATTAATCCTTATCTGGAAACGACGTCTGATCCTGACGAGGCACGGTCCTTTATCGCCGAAGGGGGAGAAAACGCGGGAGCCGCAGTCATCGATGAAACTACCGTCCTGGTCGAACTGAGGGAAATCGAAAGTGAAAATCAGAAGGACTGCGATCCCGTTCAATTCCGCAACAAATGGAATGACGACGTAATCTCCAATAATGACGTCAAGGCCGCAAACCAGACCTTCGGCGACGTCAATGGGGTACCCTGGAAGCAGATTTACAAGGACCAGGGCATCCAATGGAAAACGAAGACCAGCGGAACCACCAGCGACCAGCAGGGCCTGCCGTACGAGGCGTGGGTGCAGAGCCAACTTAATCCGACGCAAAACCCCGCCGGAGTCGTGTGGTTGCAGGATGAAAAATCGAACTGGAAAGTTTTTGATCACTGGGGTGAGAAGAACTCAATCGCAACGAGCGACAAGACGATCAACCTGGCAGCGGACAGCTATCGGAACAATCCTTATGCCGTCGCCGCGCGCGTCACAGCCAGTGTCATAAAGATGACCAAGTATGAGACCGACAGGTCACCAAGTACTATACCTCTAGATGATAAATTGGTCTTTACACAAGACGATATAAAGAGCTATAGTCTCGACTTAGCCGTTCCTTGGGTTGAAGATCCCACAAAGATGGACCAACAACTCAGCAAGGAATGGCAAGAACTCTGCTATGCCTATCATGAGTCTTTCAACCTCGTGGCTCCCACCGGAAAGTCCCTGATCTTTACTATCAACACGGTAAAAGCATGAAAAAGCCGAAACCCGGTCCAGATCCAAAGAACAAATGGCGTCCTTTTGGGACAAAACGGAAATCATGCGAAGTAAGCCGCTCGGGAAAGTGGATTGCTATCGTATCGGAGGAAATTTGGGCTGGGTTATTTTTCTCCCGAACCGGACTTGCTATCCACGCTTCCCGCGACGTAACGCCGGAATGGATCGGCTCACAGGTCAGAAGGGCGCTCGAAACCAGCGAGTATTGCGTGCCGGAAGACGCTCCACCTTTCGACATGCAAGAACTTGCTGCGATGAAACAGGCATCCTCGGTCCGCCGCGTTGCCTTCTGGGACGAAGTTGCAGCCACTTACGGCTACAAGAACCGCGAGGCTACTTGGAATAAATATGACTGTCTTTTCATTTCGTGGTTTTACGAAACGGAACCGGATATTATCATCAAAGCTTCCAAAAGCTCCGCAGGCGGCCACCATACCGCGTGGCCAAGAGACATGAACGAAGGCCGAGTGTTCCACGTTCCCTTCACAGCCTCGGATGAGGCAATCGGCAATACCGTCTTACAGGCCCTCGCCAAATGCGAAGGACCGGGCAAGTCAACGCAACCCGTCTTTCCCTGAAGCAGGCCTGCGGAATAGTTTCGTCGTGGGATATCGATCAGCGTTTCATTTCATTGTTTTGAATTTATTCGATTTTTATTATCGTTTTTTCCATCAATACACTTCGCGTGCATTTAAAATATTTATCGGAACGGTATCGGAAAGAACGAATATAAGGCAAGGGTGGCAGCGTAGGCTGATCACCAATGTTATAAAATTCGGCGCAAAGGCGGGAGTCGCCGAGTGTAGCCTGACATTAGGCAAAGCCTATCTAAACAACCGGATATTTCCTCGATCCGACTACGATGCGGCCTATTGGCTATATAAGAGCGCCCTGCTCGGTAATTCCGAAGCCCAATATCTCCTCGGATTACTCTATTTATCCGGCCTTCCAATGGAGAGGGTTTCTTCGGAATACCTGGGCACACCCTGGTCTCAACCAAAGCGGCCCAGTCTCGAAGAGGGAACAAGGTGGCTCAAGCGAGCTTCGGACCAAGGCCACGCGCCTGCATCTGGAAAACTTGGAGATATTCTTATAAACGGGCCTCAAAATATAAGAAACATTGGAGAAGGTCTTCGTCTTCTTCTCTTCGCAGCAAAAAAAGATGTTCAGTTAGCCCAGTTTATTCTTGGAAACTATTTTATCGGGATCGCAGCGGATGACGAGTCGATACGTCGCGTAGCTGCTGCATATGTTTTCCGATCCGCATCTCAGGGCTATCCGTCCGCCGTTTACGTCAAGGGACTGCTCCTCGAGAGCGGCTTTGGCATA
The DNA here is from genome assembly GCF_047721585.1 of Gluconacetobacter sp. NCBI lineage: Bacteria > Pseudomonadati > Pseudomonadota > Alphaproteobacteria > Acetobacterales > Acetobacteraceae > Gluconacetobacter > Gluconacetobacter sp. Next base: position 420 of record NZ_JBDNXE010000225.1, on the reverse strand, counting down.
GCACGCGATCGAAAGGCTGCTGCCCAGTGCTTCAAAGTGGCGTCTGAATTTAATATCCCAGAAGCGCTAAGAAGTTACGCAAAAGAACTCATATCCGGAGAGTTCGTTGCAAAGAACATCTTATTGGCAGAAACCATCTTGCGGAAATCAGCGCGTGCCGGAGATGTAGAGTCGGCGAAGATGTTGTCTCAATATTATACTGATGGGCTATTTTTTCACAAAAATCAGATAGAAGCCTCTTTCTGGAAACAGAGGGTGCTTTCTGTCCATCATAAAACAATTCTCACACCTTAATGGATCATAACCTTTCTTGCGCACATGGCTCCTCCAAAAATCGGCGCAAAGCAATACAAAACACACATCGTATTGCCGGCCATCCGCGTTTGCGGGCCGAAATTATGGTTCGCGCATGCCATCGGT
>NZ_JBDNXE010000224.1:0-3193 GCF_047721585.1 Gluconacetobacter sp. | reverse complement strand
GGAGGCATTCGCCGGGCGGGCGGGCATGGGGGGCGGATGCCCAGCCGGACCAGCTCGGCGACCGAAAAGCGGGCGCGCAGGACCGAATCCTGGCCGAGCATCGCCCGTCTTGCCGCCAGTCGTTCCGGTGGCAGGTCGCCGATCGGGGTGCCGTCCAGGCTGACCGTGCCCGAGGTCGGGGCCACGAGCCCGCTGGCCAGCCGCAGCAGCGTGCTTTTTCCCGCGCCGTTCGGCCCGATGACGGCGACGATCTCTCCCGGATGGAGCGTCAGCGACACGGCATCGAGCAGGGGGCGCTCCCTGCCGTGAAGTGACACGGTGTCGAGGCGCAGCGTCATGGGTGCTCCGTCATGACGGGACCTCGACATCGTGGAGGCGGATCAGCAGCCAGACGAAGAGGGGCGCGCCGATGGCGGCCGTGACGACGCCCACCGGTACGTCGGCCGGAATGGCGATGATCCGCGCGATCGTATCGGCCGTCAGCAGCAGAATTGCACCCAGCAATGCGCTGCCGGGCAGGACCAGCCGGTGGTCCGGCCCGGTGACCATCCGCACCAGATGCGGCACCACCACGCCGATAAAACCGATGACGCCGACGAAGGCCACGACAGGGCCGGTGGCAACCGAAACACCGAGCATGGCCAGCCGCTTGGCCCGTTCGACGCGGTAGCCCATCAGCGCCGCGTCGGCCTCGCCCAGCAGCAGGGCGTTCAGGGGGGAGGCGAGGCCGGCCATGAGGATCGCGGCCGCCAGCAGGAAGGGCAGCAGCAGGCCGATGCGTGTCCATGTCGCGCCGGCGAGGCTGCCCATGGTCCAGAAGGTCAGGTCGCGCAGGGCGGTGTCGTTGGCACGGAAGATCAGGATGCCGGTCAGCGCGGCGGCGAAGGCGCCGAGCGCGACGCCGGTGAGGATCACCAGGTTGGTGGAGGTCACGCCCTCGCGGGTCGTGATCAGATAGAGCAGCGCCGTGCTGGCGAGGCTGCCCGCCATGCCGCCGACCGGTACGCCCCAGCGCCCGATGGCGCCGCTGCCCAGCCACGCGCCGCCGGCCACGATGACGATCGCGGCCCCCAGCGCCGCGCCGGACGACACGCCGATCAGCCCCGGATCGGCCAGCGGATTGCGAAACAGCCCCTGCATGACCGCGCCGGAGGTGGCGAGTGCCGCGCCGGTCAGGGCCGCCAGTACCACCCGAGGGGCGCGGATCTGGCTGAGGACCAGCCACGCCACGTCGTCGCGGCCCGCCGAGCCCGGATGCAGCAGCCCGCCGAGGCCGAAGCCGGTGGCGCCGATGGCCAGTGCGGCGATGGCGGTTGCCAGCAGCAGCACCGCCAGGCCGGCCATCGTGGCGCCGAAGCCGGGGCGGCGGATGATCATGCCGGCATCGCGGCGTCGATCATCCGGGCGAGGTCGAGCGCCGCGTCGGGCGTGCGCGGGCCGAAGCCCAGCAGGCGTTCGCCCTCCATGGCGATGATGGCGCCCTTCTGGCCGGCCGGCGTGAGGCGGAAGCCGGGATCGGCGAGCAGGGCGGCGCGCAGGCTGGCGGCGTCCTGTGCCATCGTCAGTACGATATCCGGCCGCAGGGTCAGCAGGGCTTCATCCTCGACGATCTTGTAGCCCTGCATGCCGGCCCCGGCGTTGGTGGCACCGGCCAGCCGGATCACCGCGTCCGCCGCCGTTCCGCTGCCGGCGGCCAGCGGATGGCCGTTGGTCATCCGCATCACGAACAGGATGCGCGGCGCCCGTGGATGGGCGGCCCGCCATGTCGCAAGGGCGCTGAAGCGGGCGTCGATCGCGGCGCTCAGCGCGTCGCCAGCCGCCTTGGCGCCGACCACGCGGGCCAGGAAGCGGGTCCGGTCCCGGATCGCGTCGGTGGAAGGCGTGGACTCCACGAACACCACGGGAACCGAGGACGCAATGAGTTGGTCCATGGCCGTTGGCGGACCCGCGTCGTTCATTGCGAGGATCAGGTCCGGGCGCAGGGACAGCACGCCTTCGGCGGAGATCGCGCGCATGTAGCCGAGGGATTTCTTCTCGCGCAGGGCCTGTGCCGGCCATGTGGACGTGATGTCGACCGCGACGATCCGGTCTGCCGCGCCCAGCGCGTAGAGGGTTTCGGTAATGGTGCCGCCGATGCTGGCAATCCGTCGAGCCGGGCCGATTGTGACGGACCGGCCCCGGCAGTCGGTGATCTTGCCTGCGTCGCTGATGCCTGCCGCCATGGCGGAAAGGGGACAGGCGCCAGCGATCGCCATGATCGCCGCGCGGTGGAACTGTCTGCGGTCGAGAAGGCGGGGCTGTCGCACTGTGTCGTCTCCAGAACGGCGAACCGGTTGTACCGGCACGCAGAATGTCGATTATTCGACTCTATATGAGAATGATTATTATTACAAGTATTGCGCATTCGGGCGACCTTCCGCGACCGCGGGTGCCGCCAATCCGGGGGCTTGTCGCTTGCGAGTGATAATCACATCTATTATCATATTGATATATATGCGTTTTATGTTTGCAATCGGAGCGTGGCCGGGTGTAGTTCAGGGAACGAAGCGTTGCCCCAATCATCGGAGACGGCACATGGCCATCAAAGACCCCAAAGTTATCGAACACCTGAACACGCAGCTCACCAACGAGCTGACGGCGATCAACCAGTATTTCCTGCATGCCCGCACGCTGCGCCACTGGGGCGTTACCCTGCTGGGGAAGAAGGAATACGAGGAATCAATCGAGGAGATGCGTCACGCCGACTGGCTGATCGAGCGCATTCTCTATCTCGGTGGCCTGCCGAACGTGCAGCGGCTGAACACCATCCTGATCGGCCAGAACGTCCAGGAGATCCTGGAATGCGATCTGAAGCTCGAGCAAAAGGCGCTCGACGACCTGCGCGAGGGCATCGCCTACTGCGAGAGCGTGCGCGATTACGTGTCGCGTGACCTTCTTCTGAAGATCCTCGATAACGAGGAAGAGCATGAAGATTTCCTCGACCGTCAGTTCGACCTGATCAAGCTGGTTGGAATCGAACGCTACATTCAGCTGAACTCGGCCCCCGCTCCCGACCAGACCTGAGACCCTGCCTGTAAATGCGCGCTGGTGGCGATCCGGCGCGCGTTTCCTGCGCTCCGGTGCTCACGGCCATTGAGGCCGCTCCGCTCCGGTGCTCGGAAACACACGACGGGCGCGGCCCTGGCGGGCCGCT
>NZ_JBDNXE010000223.1:0-3197 GCF_047721585.1 Gluconacetobacter sp. | reverse complement strand
GGAGAAGGGGCGGGTCCGGCCGCATGGCGCAGGCATTGTGCTAGAGAATAGGAAAAAACAGGACAGGGGCGGGACATGACGACGCGAAAAGTGGCGGCGGTAATCGGCGGTTCGGGGTTCCTGGGGCGCCATGTGGTGCGTCGCCTGGCCGAAGACGGCTATGTGGTGCGGGTGGCCGCGCGGCGCGCCGACCGGGCGGCATCGCTGCGCCCGCTGGGCGATGTGGGGCAGATCGTGCCGCTGGGCGCCTCGATCCTGAATCATGCCTCGCTGGTGCCGGTCGTGGAAGGCGCCAGGGTGGTGGTGAACCTCGTCGGTATCCTGGCCGAGCGCGGGCCGGCGACGTTCCAGGCCGTGCATGTGGACGGCGCCGCGCAGGTAGCCCGTCTGGCGGCGTCGGCGGGGGTGGAACGGCTGGTGCATGTCTCGGCCATCGGGGCCGCGCCGGACAGCCCCTCAGCCTATGGCCGCAGCAAGGCCGCCGGCGAGGACGCGGTGCTGCGGGCAATGCCGGAGGCGACGATCGTGCGGCCGTCCATCCTGTTCGGGGCGGAGGACCATTTCACCAATCTCTTCGCCACGCTCGCGCGGTTCAGTCCGGTGGTGCCGGTCTATGGCGCGCGGACGCGCCTGCAACCGGTCCATGTCGCCGACGTAGCCGAAGGGATACGGCGTCTGGTGGCGGACAGCGGGCAGGACGGTGCGATCTTCGAATTCGGCGGCCCGGCGGTCCGGACGATGGAGGAGATCGCCCGGCTGATCGTGGCGGCGGTCGGCCGGCGCCGACTGGTGATCGCGGTGCCCCCGGCCCTGGCCTGGTGGCAGGCCATGTGGCTGGAGCGTCTGCCCGGACGGATGCTGACGCGCGACCAGCTTGCGATGCTCGCGAGCGACAATGTAGCGGCCGACGGCGCCCCCGGCCTGCAACAGCTTGGCATTCAACCCGCGTCGATGGAAATGATTGTTCCATCCTATCTGAGCGGATATAAAATTACATAAACAAGCGTCTTCAAAGCATTATATGGTCAATTGGTCCGAATCGGACCAATGTGGCCGGAGGCTTCATTCTCCCGGACAGCTCCCGAGCGGCTTTTTTGGTATAAATGGCAGCAATGCTGTCTTTTATGCTGGATGTGTCTGGCGTAGGTGTTCCGCCAACACAACGTACCGCAGGTGACGGTCGGGCGTTATCCAGGGGGGGGGGACCGATGGTCGAGCACATGCTGAAATTCGTCTCCGTGCCGCAAAGCCAGCCCGACAAGCGGCCGGCCGCGGAGCGGAATGGCGATTTCGACGAGATCTATCGCGCATTCGCGGTCGAGAAGGCGGAGCAGCAGGCCAGCCGCTGCTCGCAATGCGGCGTGCCGTTCTGCTCGGTCCATTGCCCGCTGGGCAACAACATCCCCGACTGGCTGAAGATGACGGCCGAGGGACGGCTGGAGGAAGCATATGCGCTGTCTTCCGCCACCAACAATTTCCCCGAGATCTGCGGCCGGATCTGCCCCCAGGACCGGCTGTGCGAAGGCAATTGCGTGATCGAGAAGGGGTTCGAGAGCGTCACCATCGGCGCCGTCGAACGCTTCATCACCGATACCGCCTTCGCCAGCGGCTGGGTCGAACCGATCCGCCCGCCCTTCGAGCGCGAGGCGTCGATCGGCATCGTCGGTGCCGGCCCCGGCGGCCTGGCGGCGGCGATGCAGTTCCGCCAGCAGGGCTATCAGGTGCATGTCTACGACCGGTACGACCGGATCGGCGGCCTGATGATCTATGGCATTCCGGGTTTCAAGCTGGAAAAGGACATCGTCGCGCGCCGTCACCTCTATCTGGAGGAATCGGGCGTCCAGTTCCATCTCGGGGTGGACATCACGGACGGCGACGGCGCGGGCACGCTCTCTTTCGCGACCTTGCAGGCGCGGCATGACGCGGTGCTGATCGCCACGGGCGTGTACAAATCGCGCGATATCGGCGGGCCGGGCGCGGGGCTGGGCGGCATCGTCAAGGCGCTGGATTATCTGACGATGTCCAACCGGCTGTCGCTGGGCGACGAGTTCGCCCCGGAGGAAAGCGCCGCGCTGAATGCCGCCGGCAAGTCGGTGGTGGTGATCGGCGGTGGCGACACGGCGATGGATTGCGTGCGCACCGCCATTCGCCAGGGCGCGAAATCGGTCAAATGCCTCTATCGCCGCGACCGCGCGAACATGCCCGGCTCGATCCGCGAGGTGAAGAACGCCGAGGAAGAAGGCGTGTCCTTCGTCTGGCTGGCGGCGCCCGAGGCGTTCCTGGGGGATGATACCGTCAGCGGCGTACGCGCCGTGCGCATGAAGCTGGGCATGCCCGATGCCAGCGGCCGCCAGTCGGTGGAGCCGGTGGAAGACAGCGCCTTCGTGCTGGAAGCCGACCTGGTGATCAAGGCGCTGGGCTTCGACCCCGAGCCGCTGCCGACCCTGTGGGGCCAGCCGGACCTTGCCGTATCGCGCTGGGGCACGCTGCGGGTCGACCATGAGAGCTTCATGACCAGCCTGCCGGGCGTGTTCGCGGCGGGGGATATCGTGCGCGGGGCCAGCCTGGTGGTGTGGGCCATTCGCGATGGACGGGATGCGGCGGCGCAGATGCATCGCTGGCTGGAAAACCGGGCGGCCCAGTGCGCCCAGGCGGCGGAGTGACGGACATGGACCAGTTGACCCAGGATCACGGATCGCGGGATGCCGGCCAGGACTTCGTGGCCGAATGGCAGGATAACGCGCAGGCGATCAGCGGACTGTACGATGCCACGCAGGAGCGCGATGCCTGCGGCGTCGGCCTGATCGCCTCGCTCGACGGACGCAAGCGGCGCGAGGTGGTCGAGGCCGGGATCGCGGCCCTGAAGGCCCTGTGGCATCGCGGCGCGGTGGATGCCGACGGCAAGACCGGTGACGGCGCGGGCATTCACCTGGAAATTCCGCAGGATTTCTTTGCCGAGGCGATCCATAGCGGCGGCGAGGGCTGCGTGGATACGCAGATCGCCATCGGCATGGTGTTCCTGCCCAAGACGGATCTGGCCGCGCAGGAGCGTTGCCGCCAGATCATCGAGACGGAGATCCTGGCCGTCGGCTACGGCATCTATGGCTGGCGCCAGGTGCCAATCGACACGGCATGCATCGGCGAGAAGGCCAATGCCACCCGGCCCGAGATCGAGCAGATCATGATCCGCAACCTGC
>NZ_JBDNXE010000222.1:0-3214 GCF_047721585.1 Gluconacetobacter sp. | reverse complement strand
TCGGCCACGCCATCGGCAACGTGATGAACATGGGCTCCACCCTGGCCGTCTATGCCAGCATCTGCCGCGAAACCGGCCGACCGTTCGTCTTCCCCGGCTCGCCCACGCAATGGAGCGGCCTGACCGACGTGACCGATGCCCGCCAACTGGCCAGCCAGATCCACTGGGCCGCCCCCTATCCCGGCCACGCCACGTCGCTTGAGAACGTCCTGTCCGCCGACGCCCCCCTCTGGGCCGACATCGCGGCCCGGCACGGACTGCGCGAAAACGCGCTCGATCGCCTGGCCCTCCCCTGGCACACCGGCGCCGAACTCGGCCGCCCGATCGAATGCGTGACCGACATGAGCAAGAGCCACACCCTCGGCTTCACCGCCTACCAGACCACGCCGAAATCCTTCTTCAACCTATTCGAAATCCTGCGGGCCCAGCGCTATATTCCCTGAAAGCCCGACCAAAGACGCGTGCTGGCGGCGGCGTCCTCTTCAGCACATATTTCGGTCAGGCCCCAAGCCGGTCCCTTGACCCGGTCGCCCTGGCGGTGAACCGTTCCCCGACCAGCTCAAGCGAAGGGAGCAGCACGCGCCATGAAACCGGAAATCGAGGGCCTGACCCGCAGAACGCTGCTTGCCGCCGCCGCCACCATCCCGCTGTAACGGCCGGCCGTGGCAGCGACGGCGGCGGCCCCTGTCCTCTCCGTCGCCGCCATTGCGCCCTTCCTGTGCAGCGGCGTAGCGGTCACGCCGGACGAGACGATCTTTCTCGGCATGCCCCGCTTTCCCGGCAACGAAGCGACATTTTCGGTCGGCCGGGTCGCGCCTGACGGCACGGTCCATCCCTTCCCCGGAGGAAGCTGGAATGCCTGGAAACCGGGCCAGGACGGCAGCGCCGCCTTCGTGATGGTCAACGCCATCCATCTCTTCGCCGACGGCACGCTCTGGGCGGTCGACCAGGGCGCCCCACCGGGCCAATCTCCCGAACCCGGCGCCCAGAAACTGGTGCAGCTCGACACGACGTCCGGCGCCGTCCTGCGCGTCCTGCGCTTCCCCGAGGACATCATGCCCCCCGGCGCGCAGTTCAACGACCTGCGCATCCATGGCGACCTGCTATTCGCCACCGACAGCGGGCTGGGCGGCATCGTCATCCACAATCTGAAAACCGGCCGCACGCTGCGCCGCCTCTCCGCGCACCCGCTGCTGCGCAACGACGCCACCCACATCCACAAAGGCGGCGGCGGCCGCATCCTCCAGGACGCCCAGGGCAACCGCCCGCAGGTGCAGAGCGACGATATCGAAATCGACGCCGACGGTACATGGTTCTATTTCGCCGTCCCTGCCGGCCCGCTGAAGAAAATCCGCGTCGCCGACCTGCTGGACGACCGCAAATCGGATATCGACCTCGCCGCCCTGGTGCAGGTCGCCGCCGAAATCCCCAGCATCGGGGGCACCTGCATCGACACGCTGGGCAATATCTACCTCTCCAACGGCGAAAACGCCCGCATCGTCATCCTCTCCCCCGACGGCCGGCGCACGACGCTGGTGCAGGACCCGCGCCTGACCTCGCCCGACGCCCTGTTCATCGACAGCAAGCGCACGCTCTATGTGCCCTGCTCGCAGATCGAAAAGCTCGCCATGTTCAATGGCGGAACCGACGGCACCCGCGCCCCCTTCCTCGTCCTGTCCCTTCCCCTGCCCGAACAGCTCGGCGCGCTGCGCCTGGGCGCCGCCGTCGAAGGATAAGCCCCCATTCCGCTCCGCGTCCGCCAAATCGCAGCCGCCGCCCTGTGCGGCACCTTTCTCGCCGTCGGCGCGCCGGCCCATGCGGCGGAGCCGGGCGGCAACAGCGGTCCGTCCTACGGGCCAGAACTGCAAGGCTTCGCCTATCCCTGGCCGGTCGGGCAATTCACCTTCACCTCCCAGCGCCAGCCGCTGAGGATGGCCTATCTCGATGTCCCGACCCTCCACCCAAACGGGCAGGTCGCGGTCCTGCTCCATGGAAAGAATTTCTGCGCCGCGACCTGGGAAGGCACGATCCGTTTCCTGACCGCCCACGGCTACCGCGTCATCGCGCCGGACCAGATCGGCTTCTGCAAATCCAGTAAACCGCGCGCCTATCAGTTCAGTTTTCCGCAACTGGCCCACAACACACACGACCTGCTAGCCCATCTCGGCGCGCAGAAGGCGGTCCTGATCGGCCACTCCACCGGCGGCATGCTCGCCATCCGCTAGCCCTGATGTACCCGCGCGAGCTTACGCACCTGGTGCTGGTCGATCCGATCGGCCTGGAAGACTGGCTACAGAAAGGCGTCCCCTACCGCACCGTCGACGACTGGTACCGTGCGGAACGCGGCAAGACCGCCGCCCAGATCCGTGCTTACGAAAAACGAGTCTATTACGCCGATGAATGGCGCCCCGATTACGAAAAATGGGTCCAGATGCTGGCCGGCATGTATCGCGGCCCCGGCAGCGACGACGTCGCCTGGAACTCCGCCCTGCTCTACGACATGATCCTCACCCAGCCGGTGGTCCACGACCTGCCCGACCTCAGGGTTCCCACCCTGCTGATGATCGGCGACAAGGACATCACCGCCATCGGCAGCGACACCGCCCCGCCCGCCATCCGCGCCACGCTGGGCCACTACCCCCAACTGGGCAAGGACGCCGCCGCCGCCATCCCCGGCGCGAAACTGGTGAAATTCCCCACGCTGGGCCACTCGCCGCAGATGCAGGACCCGAACGCCTTCCACACAGCGATCCTGGCAGGGCTGAGCACCCCACTCCCCTGATCCATGCAGGACCATCGCGTGTCCCCAGCACAAGGCTCCCGACCAGATCAAAGTTTTTTGGTTCTTTTTTCCAAAAAAGAACGACGGCTCCGGCCACGGCCCGATCCATGCTACAAACACGCGATGGAAACCACACCCCCCATTCCGCGCGCCGTCCTCGTCGGCATCCAGACCCCCGATATCGACGACGTCGCCCACGAAGCCAGCCTTGAAGAGCTGGGCCGCCTGGTCAAGACGCTGGGCTACGAAGTCGTCGGCTCGGTCTCGCAGAAGCGCGAGGGCACCGGCGCTGCCTCCCTTCTGGGCGCCGGCAAGCTGGAGGAACTGGCGGCCCTGACCGGCGGCAGCGGCGTCGTCACCTCCATGGCCACGCCCCCGATGACCAAGGCCCGCAAGCGGTTCGAAACCACCCCCGACACCCCCCGGCCATCC
>NZ_JBDNXE010000221.1:0-3263 GCF_047721585.1 Gluconacetobacter sp. | reverse complement strand
GCGGTGCCGGGGCGCGTTTTTCCAACCCGGGGGGGGGCCGCCGGCCGGGCCAAGTGCCCCCACCCGCCCCCCGGCCACGGCACCGCCCAGCAGAAAGGCGACGGTCGCCGTGCCATGGTCGGTGCCGCCGGTGCCGTTCATGCGTACGGTCCGACCGAATTCGGTCATGGCCAGCACGACCGTCCGGCGCCATTCCGCCCCCAACGCCTCGCGCAACGCCTGCACACCGCGATCGAGCTGGCCCAGAGGCCCCTTCAGCCGCCCGAGCTGCCCGGCATGGGTATCCCACCCGCCAATCTCCAGCGCCGCGACGCGCGGCCCCTGCGGCGCGGCCAGCATCTGCCCGGCAGCCGTCGAGAGAACGGAGAACGGGTCCGGCTTGTGTCCATCCGCCGGACGCGAGGCAGCCGGCGCCCCCTCCATGAGGGAATCGGAGAAGCCGCGCGCCTTCAATCCATCACGAAAAGCCGGTCCCGTCAGCGGGTCGGCCGCATTGAGCGCCGCGATCTGCTGGTACAGCGCCGGGTCCGGATGCTGGCTGGCAGCCGGCGCATAGGTGCCGATATGCGCCGAACCCCGCAGCAGCAGCGGCACGGACAGGCCCATGGCAAGCCCATACCCGTCCGGACGACGGCCTTGCCCCGGCAGCGCGGCCACGGCGCGGTTCAGCCAGCCATTGTCCAGCCGCTGGTCCGCACCGCTTTCCAGATAATCCTGCGCCTCGAAATGCGACCGGCTGCGATAATGCCCGGCCACCGCATGGATCGGCAGCATCTGCCCCGCGCCATACAGTTCGTGCATCCCCGCCAGTGCCGGATGCAGGCCATAGAAGCCGCCCAGATCCAGCAATCCCCCCTCCTGCCCCGGCTGCGGCAGCAACAGGCCCTGCCGATGCGCCACGATGGACGGATCACCATAAGGCGTGACGGCGGCAAGCCCGTCGAGCGCGCCGCGCAGGATGATCACGACGAAACGCGGATCATCCGGCCCGCCCCCCGTCCCGGCGAGGGCCAGCGAAGACCGCCCCATTGTCCAGCTTGCGGCAAGCCCCAGCAGGGCGGAACGACGACGGATCATCATGGCCTCAACGCCTCTGGAATTCGGGTGAGGAAAACAGCAGGGCCAGCGCATCCTGGCGCGATCCCGCCTGGCGCATCGCCAGCACGGTCGGCTGCCGCAGCGCCGGGCCGAGCGCGGCATGAGCGATCTCCAGCGGGTCGCCCTCGCGGACATGCGCCGCCATCCGCCACGCCCAGTCGGTGCGCGCCAGCAGGTCGGCCGGCGCCGACCAGTCCGCCGCGCGGTCGCTCCACCCGTTGGGCAGCGGCGCCGTCCACAGCGGCTGGCCCAGCCCGGCAAAGGCCGCGAACAGGATATGCGCCGGCGAATGCGGGTCGTCCGGCTGGCTCGGTGCGCCACCCAGCGACAGCGCGCGCATGACGGCGGTGGCATAATCCATCGGCGAACGGAACTTGCCGCCGGGCCGCGCCGCATCGGGCAGATCGGCCAGCGCCAGCGCGGCCGCCCCCAGATCCCCTCCGCTGGCCTGAAGAACGGCGACGATCCGCGCGACATCGCGCGGCGCCGGCGTGTCGGAGATAAAATGGCCGACCAGTTGCGTGGCGATGTGGCGATAGGTCGCCGGGTGCGTGCCCAGGAAACGCAGCGCCTGCACACCCCCCTCCTCGCCTTCGGGAAACACCTGCCCCATCACGGTCTTCTCGCCCGGCTCATGCGCCCGTTCGCGGAAGGCGAAGCCCGGCCGGTCGGCACGCATATCGACGCCCCATCCGGTCAGGACGGCGGCAAACGCCGTCACGTCGGCCTGGCTGTACCCGGCGGCGGGCGAGACCGTATGCAGTTCCAGGCATTCGCGCGCCAGGTTCTCGTTCAGGCCCTTGTGGCTTTTCCGCCCGACGGGGCTGTCCGGCCCGATGGAGGACGCATTGTCCAGATACATCAGCATGGCCGGATGGCGCATGAAGGCCAGCAGCATATCGACGAAACGCCCCGTCACATGCGGACGGATCGCCTCGCGCATATAGGCCCCCACCACGCCGCGCGTGCCCCCCTGACGCAGGCTGACGGTGAAATGATTGAACCAGAACCACGCCAGCCGCTCGCGAAACGGCTGTTCCGTCAGCAGCAGCGTGTCCAGCTGGGTCGCGACCTCGGCCAGGAAGATCGGCTTGACCAGCGGATCACCCTGCATCTTCTCCTGCCGCTGCGTCCGCAGGGCGATCAGCCCGTCGGCGGTGTCGCCCACCCCCGTAAAGCGGGCGGCATCCGGCCCCTGCAATTGCCCGGCCAGCCAGTCGCGCGAGGCTTCCCGCGGCAGGTCCCCGCCGCGCTCCCCCCAACCGAACCGGTTGACGACACTGGAAAGCTGCATGGTCCGCTCCAGATGCAGAAAAACGACCCCAGGCCGCGTGTGCCTTGTTCAATCACCAAGCGTGGTTGCGCTTTGTGGCGACAATCTGTCCTTCAGCCACACAGGAGCCGGATTACCTGTTCTTTCATAATATCTTCATCATTTTCGCGACGACGACATTCACCGCCACCAGCAGGGCCGCCCCCACGATCGTCGAGACCAGCCGATCGACCAGGATCGCTTCGCCAATGGGCTTCCCCCCACCGACCAGCACCATGATCAGCGGCGTCGCGACCATGCTATAGAGCATGTAATTATGCTTGCGCGCCACCATGCTCGCAATGCCAAGCCCCGCCAGAAACACGATGAACGCGCCGCCCGAAGGCGCGTGAAACAGAAACAGGCACGACAGCAGCACGCCAAGCGCAGCGCCAAGCGCCCGCTGCGAAGCGCGGATCGGCACAGGCTCCAACGGCCGTCGGCACAGCAGCGCCACGGTCAACGCCGCCCAGAGGGCATGCCGCTCCGGCCAGAGCACATCCATCGCCAGGGTCAACGCCATCAGGACGGAGAGCCTGAGCGGAAACTGGCAGGCCGACAGGCTGCGGCACGACCGCCCCCACCGTCGCAGCTTCGCCCGCAGCCCGATACCGGGCAGCGGGGGCGGCAGCGGCGCAACAGGCGCCCCCGCTGGCCGAATGGAAATCAGGCACGCGGCCGCAATCCCCCCCGTCATCACCGGCACCACCAGCGCATGCGGATGATGCGCCTGCCGGGCCATTTCGGTCAGGATCACGACGAAGACGATGAACCGCCCCGTGACGATCGCCGCGATCCGGTCGAAATTCCCGATCACGGCCGCCAGCGTCGTCGCCCCCCACAGCCCCATATC
>NZ_JBDNXE010000220.1:0-3392 GCF_047721585.1 Gluconacetobacter sp. | reverse complement strand
CGCCGGGGCCGTTGGGCTGGGGGCGGTGCGGCCGGGCGATGCCTTTGTCTCGCTGGGAACGTCGGGGGTGGTGTGGGCGACGACCGACCGCTTTCGGCCGGGGCCGCGCGCGGCGATCCATGCCTTCTGCCATGCCGTGCCGGGGATGTGGCACCAGATGGGGGTGACGCTCTCGGCGGCATCCTCGCTGGCCTGGTGGGCTTCGGTCGTGGGGCGGAGCGAGGCGGAATTGCTGGGGGAACTGCCGGAGGTGGTCGCGCGGCCCTCGGGGCTGCTGTTTCTGCCTTATCTGTCGGGGGAGCGCACGCCGCATAACGATGCCGGCATCCGGGGGGCGTTTATCGGGCTGGAGCGGAGCACGAGCCGCGCGCAGATGACGCAGGCGGTGCTGGAAGGCGTTGCGTTTTCGCTGCGTGATGCGCTGGACGGGTTGGCCGGGGCCGGGTCGGTGCTGGAGCAGGCCGATGTGATCGGGGGTGGGTCGCGCAGTGCGACGTGGCTGGGGATTCTGGCCTCGGTAATGGGGATTCGGCTGCATCGTCTGGCGCATGGCGAGCAGGGGGGCGCGTTCGGTGCCGCGCGGCTGGCGCGGCTGGCCGTGACGGGAGAGGATGTGGCGGCCGTGTGCCTGCCGCCGGAGCGGGTGGAGACGATTGCGCCGGATGACGCGTTGCAGGCGGCCTATGGCGCGGTGCTGCCGCGTTATCGGGCATTGTATCCCGCCTTGGCCGATTTTGCTGCCGTGCCATAGGGTTGCGGCGTGAGCGGTCGCCGTGTCGGGTTGGCCGGAAGAGGGAAGATGATGCGATGACACAGGTGACGGGCTGGCGGGCCGATCCGCTGGTGTGGGGGCATGGGCCTCGGCTGTTCGAGATGTTTCTGGAGCCGACCTGTCCGTTCTCCGTCCGCGCTTTCGGCAAGATGGATGCGTTTCTGGCGGCGGCGGGGGAGGAGCGGGTGACCGTGCGGCTGACGATGCAGTCGCAGCCCTGGCACATGTATTCCGGTGTGGTGACGCGCTGTGTCATCGCGGCTTCGACGTTGCCGGGGGGCAGGGAGAGCGCGCGGGCGGTGCTGGCGGCCGTGGGGGCGCATCGCGAGGAATTCGAGTTCGCGCACCATTGCGGCGGGCCGAACATGGAGGCCACGCCGAGGCAGATCATTGCCCGGCTGGAGGCGTATAGCGGCGTGGCGCTGGCGGAGGCGTTCGCGATTGCGGACCTGGACCGCGAGATCAAGCGCCATTGCCGCTATGCGCGGCAGAACGGCATCCATGTCTCGCCGACCTTCATGATCGACGGGCTGGTCGATCCGGCGATCGGCAGCGGGGATGCCGTTGCGGACTGGGTGGCGCGCCTGGGGTGAGGCGCGGCATGTCCGGGCGGCCCGCGGCCGCCCGGTGATCCTTAGAAACGGTGGTGGTAGTAGTCGCCGCGCCAGCCGCCGTGATCGTCGTACCAGCCGTAACGGCCGTTGTGATGGCCGCGGTGCCAGCCGCGATAGGGCGCGCGTTCGTAGGTGCAGGCCGCCAGCGTGAGTATCGCGAGCAGCGCGCAGGTGGAGCGGAGCAGTCTGGTCATGCTGGGGTCTCCTTCAACGGGTCCCATCTGTCGCCGGGGCGGCGCGTCGGGTCAGGCTGACGGGGAATCGTGGCGGCTTCGGGACGGGAACGCCCGATCGGGCGCCCGGATCATTTCCAGACCCATTTTCCGACGACGCGGCCGTTGATGTGCACCTCGTCCAGCGCCCGGGTGTAGGTGGGGTAGCCGGGATTGATGCTCATGATCTGGACCATGACCGGGTCGGTGGTGCCGTAGACGATCTCCAGCCGTTTCAGCACCAGGCCGAAGCCGTCCCACAGCACATAGACGCCGGGCGGTGAGGGCGTGCGGTGCGCGGTATCGACCAGCACCCGTTCGCCGGCCTGGTAGTCGGGCTCCATGCTGTCGCCCGCGACGCGCAGGACCACCAGGGCCTCCGGACTGTCGGTGAAGGCGCTGAGGAAGCGGCGGGGCAGGAACCAGTGATCGACCGGCTGGGGGCCGTCCTCGACCGCCATGTGGCTGGGCAGGGCGCCGGGGCCGGCCTGGGGGGCCACGTTATATTCGGGAATGCGGAACTGGCTCTCGGTTGGGGGCGGATCGCGCTCGACGGGGGCCGCGCCGAACGGGGCGCGGGGCGTGGCGAAATGCGGGCGGCGCGGTGAGGGATCGCCGGCGTCGGACAGGGCGCCGGGGGCCAGGGGCTCCCAGTTCGGGTCCGCGTCGTCGCGGAACACGTTGGCGCTGACGGCGAAGCGGCGGGCCAGGGACTCGCGCACGTCCTCGGGCAGGCGCTGGGGCGTGCCCTTGTGGATATATTGCTGGAGATAGGCGTGGTTGCGCCCCAGCGCGAGGGATTCCGCCTTCAGATTGCTGCCGGCCTCGGCAATCAGCCTGAGCAGGGCGTAGCGGGAGGGGGTCAGGACCGACATGACCCTATTATGCCGATCGGAATAGGGAATTCCCAATAGGATATATCCTCTTGACGGCAGGATTATGCCTATTATTGTGCCTATCCATGCGGACTGATCCTGTTTCCCTTTCCTATCGGCATGATCCCCTGCTGGGGATGATCGAGCGCTTCCTGACCGAGAGCGGCCTGTCGGCGACGGCTTTCGGCGTGCTGGCGATGAAGGACCCGCGCTTCGTCCATGAGATGCGGGCGGGGCGGGAAGTGCGGCGGGCGACACGGCTGCGGGTCGTGGCGTGCATGCGCGATGCCCGGACGCGCGATGGGGGAACTCGGCCGGTCTGCCCGACGGAACACGGAGGGCGTGATGAGGCCATCGAAATATGATTGGGCGCGGCTGGACCCGCAGGTGGATGCCCTGCTGGCGAAGGGGCTGCGGGTGACGCAGGTGGCGCAGGCGCTGGAGATGCGGGTGCAGACGATCCGCGACCGGCTGAGTTATCGCCGCCGGGCGCCGAGGGCCGGGATGAAGCGGGTGGCGCCGAAGCTGATCGACCGGACGTGTCTGAATTGCCGGGCCGCGTTCCAGGTGGCGTCACCGTTCCTGCGTCTGTGCCCCACCTGCCGCGCCGAATGCTGATGCCCCGACGACCGGGGGTGACGGGCGGCCCCCTGCTGAAACGACAAGGGCAGATCATGACGGGAACGGCAGGGATTCCGTTCGATGCGATCAACGCGGCGGCGCTGGCGAACTGGCCGGCGCTGGTGGCGGGCTGGCTGCCGGCGGGCCGGCGGCGGGGCGATGAATGGGTGGTGGGCGGACTGGACAATGCGCCGGGGCGGTCGCTCTCGATCAACCTGCGCACCGGGCTTTGGGCGGATTTTGCCGGCGGGCCGCGTGGGGGTGATCCGATCAGCCTTTATGCGGCGCTGCATGCGGG
>NZ_JBDNXE010000219.1:0-3407 GCF_047721585.1 Gluconacetobacter sp. | reverse complement strand
ACTCCGCCCCCCCTGCCGGAGCTGGAAACCCATCGCCGCGCCGCACCACCCACCCTGGAAGAGGAATTCACCCTCGCCTCGGCCGCGATCCTACGCGGACGCGACGCGCTGGACCGGCTGACCGGCGCCCTGCTGGCCGAAGCCCGCGCCCGCTGGCCGCATGAATGGTCGGTCCTCAGCCCCCGCCCGGTGATCCTGACCAGTTGGGTCGGCTACGACACCGACGGGCGCACCGATATCGGCTGGTGGGACACGATCCGCCTGCGGCTGCGGATGAAGAAGCTGCAACTGGAGCGGCTCCAGGCGCAGATCGCCCCCCTGCTGCCCCTGGCCGAAACCCTGCATGCGCGGGTCGGCGGGGCGCTGGAAGCCGTCACCGCCCAGATCGAGGCTTGCCCGGTCGGCACCTCCGTGCAGCCCGAAGCCGTCGCCGCCTTCGCCGCCGTGCTGATCGAGCGCGGCGACGAGGCCATCCCCGCCGCCAGCCTGCTGGCCGCCCCGTTCCAGGAGGCCATCGACGCCGCCCCGCCCGACGACCGGATGGCCCTCTCCATCGCCCGCGCCGGGCTGCTGGCCCACGGCATGGGCGCCGCCCATACCCATGTGCGGCTGAATTCGACGCAGATCCACAATGTCGCCCGCCAGCGGCTGGGGATCGAGGACAATCCGGACAACCCGTCGCAGCGCCGCGCCCTGCTCACGCAGATCAACGAAGCGCTGGAACAGGCCCAGCCGGTCGAGATCGATTTCGGCTCGCTGCTGGTCGAGCAGGCAACCGCCGCCCGCCTGATGATGACGGTGCGCCAGATCATCCGCCACATCGACAATGAAAGCCCGGTCCGCTTCCTGATCGCCGAGACCGAAAGCGGCTACACGCTGCTGGCCGCCCTCTGGCTGGCCCGCACCTTCGGCATCGCCGACAAGGTCGAGATCTCGCCGCTGTTCGAAACGCAGGAAGCGCTGGAAAACGGCGCCCATATCGTCGAGGAAGCCCTGCGCTCGCCCCATTGGCGCGACTATCTGCGCCGCACCGGCCGGATGAGCCTGCAATTCGGCTATTCGGATTCCGGCCGCTATGTCGGCCAGCTCGCCGCCACCTATCTGATCGAACGCCTGCGGCTGAAAATCTGCGACCTGCTCCGGCGCTGGGACCTCACGGAGGTCGAGGTCATCCTGTTCGACACCCATGGCGAGAGCATCGGTCGCGGCGCCCACCCGTTCCGCCTGGCCGACCGGCTCGACTATCTGTCGCCACCGCAGGCACGGGCCACCTTCGCCGATGCGGGCGTGCATATCCGCGAGGAAACCGCCTTCCAGGGCGGTGACGGCTACCTGCTGTTCGGCACCGGCGCGCTGGCCGACGCCACCATCAGCATCATCGCCGAGCACGCCTTCGCCCACCCGCCCCGCGACCGCGACCCGGTCTATGACGAGCCCGATTTCTCCGCCGATTTCTTCTCCACCATCGGCGCGGGCATGGCCACCCTGGTCGAAGATCCGGGCTATGCCGCCCTGCTGGGCGCCTTCGGCCCGTCCCTGATCGACAAGACCGGCTCGCGCCCTTCCGCCCGGCAGAGCGATGCCGGCGCCGCCACCACGCGCATCAGCCATCCCAGCCAGTTGCGCGCCATCCCCAACAACGCAATCCTCCAGCAGCTCGGCTGGTGTGCCAACACCATCCAGGGGCTCGGCACCGCCTCCGCCCGCCACCCCGAAACGTTCGAGGAATTTCTCGGCCGCAGCCCGCGCTTCCGCCGGGCGCTGGATTTCGCGGCCCACGCCCTGGCCCATTCGGATGACATGGTGCTGCGCGCCGTCATCTACATGCTCGACCCGGATATGTGGCTCAACCGCGCAACGGCCGAAACCGACCCGGCCCGGCGCGACGCCTATCTGGTCCTGATGCAGGGGCTGGAACGGCTGAATTTCTGGGCCAGCACGCAGGCCATGTTCCGCCGCATCCAGTCCGATCATCTCGCCCTGCGCCGCGCCTGGGCACAGGCCCCCGCCATGGGCACCGAGGAAAAGCTGCTGCACGCGATCCGCATCGCCATGATCGAGCAGATCTGGCTGCTATCGACGCGCATCCCCTATTTCTCGCCGCGCAACGCCTTCTCGCGCGACGCGCTGACAACGCGCGTGCTGTGCCTGGAAATCCCCTCCGCCCTGCGCGAGCTGGACCATGTCTTTCCCTCGGTCACGCGCAGCGGCCTGGACCTGGACTACCACGAACCCCACGGCCCCCGCTCCGAAGGCGCCTATGTCCGCGAACATGCCGAAATCTTCGTGCCCATGCTGCGCCTGTTCAACCTGCTGCGCGAAACCAGCGTCGCGGTGATGCACCATGTCGGAGCCTTCGGCTGAACACGCGCCTCGAAGACCGCCCGCGCCCCGCCTGGCAGGTCCGCGAACCACCGCCGCCCACGGGCCGTCCCCTGAAGGCGGCGGCGCACCTGCCGGGGCTGCGGCGTATCGTCGCCCCCAATCCCGGTCCCATGACCGGGCACGGCACCAATAGCTGGCTGGTCGACCATCCCGGCGGCACGGCCGTCATCGACCCCGGCTCGGACCATCCCGCGCATCTCGAAGCGATCCTCGCAGCCGGGGGCGGCCGGATCACGCACATCCTGCTGACGCACACCCACCGCGACCACCTGACGGGCGCCCGCCCGCTGGGCCGCATGACAGGCGCGCCGGTCTGCGGCTTCCGCCACAGCGCGGTCCCATCCTTCACGCCGGACATCGCGCTCGACGACGGGTCGGTGGTGGCCGGGCTGACCGCCCTGCACACACCGGGCCATGCGACCGACCATCTCTGCTTCCTGACGGCGGAGGGCACCGTCTTCACCGGCGATCACATCATGGGCTGGTCGACGACGATGGTGCCCCCCGCGCCGGATGGCTCGGTGCGCCAGTTCCTCGACGGGCTGGAACGGATCAGCGCCCTGGCCCCGTCCCTGCTGCTGCCGGCCCACGGCGCGCCAATCTCCACACCCGAAACCTGCATCTCCGCCCTGATCGCGCATCGCCTCTCGCGCGAGGACAGAATCCTGGCCGCCCTGCGGCAAGGCCCGGCAACGCTCGACGACATGATGCGGCGCGTCTATCGGGCCATACCGACCTCCCTCCACCGGGCGGCGGAACTGAATCTGCTGGCGCACCTGGAAAAATTGCGTGATGACGGTCGCGCCATGCACGATCACGCTGTCTGGCGCGCCGATGCCGCACACGGAGACTCCCCGCCTCCGCGGGAACCGGCACGCCCGGCCCCCTGACCAACCGGAGGAACCGTTGACCACACGCCTGACCACACGCCTGACCCTGCTGCTGTCCGCCTCGCTCATCTGCCTGGGCCTGTCGCCGGCCCGCGCCGCCACCGACCACCCGGACGCGGCCCATCCCGATCC
>NZ_JBDNXE010000218.1:0-3453 GCF_047721585.1 Gluconacetobacter sp. | reverse complement strand
GCTATCGAGAAACGTCGAAAAAGTCTTTTTGCTTCTTTTTCTTCAGAAAAAGAAGGGTTCAGGCAGCACAAACAGGCAAGGACGATCGGTGGGCGCGTTGGGTGCCTGCCGTCTTTTCACCCGTGCAGAGGTCTGCCCGATGAATTCCAATACTCCATTCGGTCTGCGGCCGATGGCTTATGCGTCCGGTGCGCCGTATGCCGGCGGCGTGCAGGTTTATTATGTGCCGGCGAGCAATCCCACGCCGTTGTTTCTGGGTGATCCGCTGGTGGTGTTGCCGGGGGCGGATGCCAATGGTGTGCCGGCGGTGGGGATTGCGACCGCCGGGGCGTCCGGTGTGGTGACCGGGGCGATGCAGGGCATTGCCAGCAATGCCGGCGAGCTGGTGCTGCCGCTGTTGCAGAACCAGGCGCCGTATCTGCCGGCGGGGCAGGCGGCGTATGTGTATGTGGCCGATGATCCGAATCTGGTCTTTGCCGTGCAGGAGGATTCGGTGGGCGGTGCGCTGGCGGCGGCCGCGGTGTCGGGCAATGTCAACCTGGTGGCGGGGGCGGGATCGACCGTTTCGGCGCAGTCGGGGTGGCAGATCCAGTCGAGCAGTGCCGGGACGCTGGCGACCGGGCAGATGCGCATTCTGCGGGCGTATCAGGCGATCGATAATGCGATCGGCGTCAATGCGAAATGGCTTTGCCGCATCAATCTTCATTCCATCACCAGCGCCCTTGGCGTCTGAGGAGTCTGTTCTATGGCCGTAATTACGACGGGCGCGCACCCCAAGGCTCTCTGGCCCGGCATCAAGGCGTGGTGGGGGCGCAGCTATGACGAGCATCGCGTCGAATATATGGATCTGTTCGACAAGCAGA
This sequence comes from Gluconacetobacter sp., assembly GCF_047721585.1. NCBI lineage: Bacteria > Pseudomonadati > Pseudomonadota > Alphaproteobacteria > Acetobacterales > Acetobacteraceae > Gluconacetobacter > Gluconacetobacter sp. The sequence goes on along the minus strand of NZ_JBDNXE010000218.1, from coordinate 2,590 downwards.
CCTCGGACAAGGCGTATGAGGAGGAGGTCGAGATTACCGGCTTCGGCCTGGCGCCGGTGAAGCCGCAGGGGCAGCAGATCTATTACGACACGGAAGCGCAGGGGGCGGTCAGCCGCTTTACCCATGTGGCCTATGCGCTGGGTTACATCGTGACCTACGAGGAACTGCGCGACAACCTGTATGAGGCGGTGTCGAAGCGCCGGGCCGCGCAACTGGCGTTTTCGATGCGACAGACCAAGGAAAACGTGCTGGCCGGCATCTATAACATGGCGTTTTCGGCCAGTGCGCTGGGGGGCGACGGGGCGCCGCTGATTTCGGGCAGTCATCCGACGCTGGCGGGCAATCAGTCCAACCTGCTGGGGACGGCGGCGGATCTGTCGGAAGCGGCGATCGAGGATCTGACGGTGCAGATCATGCAGTGCCAGAACAACCGGGGGATGCGGATTTCGGCGCTGCCGCGCACGCTCAATGTGCCGTCGGCGCTGTGGTTCGAGGCGAACCGGGTGTGCAACTCGGTATTGCAGAACGATACGGCGAACAATGCCATCAACGTGCTGCGGGCCACCAATGCCTTCCCCGAAGGCATCAAGCTGAACCATTACTTCACCAGCCAGACGGCGTGGTTCATCCGGACCAATGTGCCCAATTCGCTGACCTACTACGAGCGCGATCCGATCTCGTTCGATCAGGACAACGATTTCGACACGCGGAATGCCAAGGCGGCCTGTTACGAACGCTACTCCGGATATTGGGCGGATTGGCGTGGGTTGTATGGGACGCCGGGGGTTTAAGGGGTTCTTCTTTTTCTGAAGAAAAAGAAGCAAAAAGACTTTTATTCGTTTTGTATAGTACGGGCGGGTGAGAGTCTTTTCCTTAAAAAATCAAAAGTTTTTTGGTTCTTTTTTTCAAAAAAGAACAGAACGCTGACATATGGAGAAATCCTGATGACCAAACGCAAACCGACTCCTCCGGCCCCCCGTCGCGGCACCGTGGTGGAAGTGCATCATCATTATCACGGCACCGCGCCGGTGCCGGCCGAGGAAAAGAAGGCGCCTGTGCGCAGAAAGCCGGTGCCGACGCGCCGGGGCTGAGGACGGGGGCGCAGCCGGTGGGGCCGGCTGCGCCCTGATGCGGGGAGGGCGGCATGGCGGATGTGACGACTGTTCAGGTGATTGCGAATGGTCCGCGCAACCTGATCGTGCGGGTGACGGATGTGAGTGACGGGACCGGGCTGGCGGCGATGAAGATCGTGGATGCGCAGTCCGTGGCTTTTGCGGTCGGCGGGCAGGTGCCGGGGGTGCATCTGAAGGTGCGGCGTATTGCCTATGACGTGCACGGGATGGTGGCGCGGCTGCAATGGGATGCGACGGACCCGGTGGACCTGGCGACGCTGTCGGGCTTTGGGCATCTGGATTTTCGGCGGTTTCAGGGGATTCCGGGACCGGGGGCGGCGGGGGCGACGGGGTCGATCCTGCTGACGACGATGGGGGCTGGTGCGGGGAGTACCGTCACGATCGTTCTTGAGATGATCAAGGGTGTGCCGCAGGCGTGACGGGAGGGGCGGCGTGAGCGAACCGTGGTGCTACAGGCCCGGCGACCATTATGTGCTGGACGATCTGTCGGGCTTCAAGGTCCGGCGGTCGCGGGCGCGCACCATTCCTGGCGGGCAGACCGCACAGGCTTTGGTCGACGGGAGGCGGTGGGAGGCGCAGCAGCCGCAGGATTTCGTGCGCGGGGTGGCGGACGACCAGAGTGTGGATGTGGCCCGGCCGCGCCAGGAGAACCGCTTTACCGTGGTGGGAACCTGCGTGGTGGCGCCCTGCGCCGCCGGGAGCGGCGTGGTGGCGGTGGCGTCCACGGTCGGGTTTGCCGTTGGCGACCGGATTCAGATCATGCTCGACCGGGGCGAGAATGTTGCGGTCGTGATCGTGGAAATCGGGGGCGGGATGCTGACGGTCGTGCCGGCTCTGCCGGGAGCGGCGGGATGCCTGGGCGGCGGGATGGAGAACATGGTGCTGAAGATGGCTCAGGATTCGTCTTCGTCTTTCCTGATGGTCGAGGGCGGTGTGCTGCTTGGGACCGAGGATGGGCGGTTGCTGGTGCTGGAGGGTGGGGCGTGACGCAGATTGCGGTATCGCAGTTGCCGGACAGCGCGGACGTGCGCAACGGCGACCTGCTGCTGGTCTCGCGCCAGAGCGGGACCGGATGGACGAGTTGCCGGGCCGCGCTGTCCTATGTCCTGGCGTGGCTGGGAGTGGGGAAGGCGGGCGGGATCGCCCCGCTGGATGGTGGTGGCGCGCTGGTGCTGAACGGGGTGGCGGCGCTGCATGTGGACGGAAGCGGCCATCTGATTCTGGACGTTGCGGTGCCGACCGTGGACCCCGGTGTGAAAAACGCGCTGTGGACGCAGGGCGGTGTTCTTCTGCTTTCGGCGGGGCCGACATCATGATATCTTTGCGATATGGATTGATTTTTTCCGGACTGGTTCTGCCGGTGTCCGCGTGGGCGCAATATGCGCCGTTCCTGCCGCCGGGGGGACTGGCGCCGGCCACGATGGTCGGCAGCCAGACACTGGCGCAGATGCAGGCGG
>NZ_JBDNXE010000217.1:0-3494 GCF_047721585.1 Gluconacetobacter sp. | reverse complement strand
AGCGCCGGCCTGTCACGCCGGAGGTCGCGGGTTCGAGCCCCGTCACTCGCGCCACCCTTTCCCAAATCATCATCGCTTTGGCCTGCGCCGCGGGTTTCCCGACGCCGGCAGGCAAACCGCGCCCTATGGTGCGCGATAGGTCACGCGATAGATCGCACCGGCCAGGTCGTCGCTCACCAGCACGCTGCCATCCGCCAGCGGCTGCACATCCGCCGGGCGCCCCCAGGGCGTCTCATCGGCCTGAAACCCGTCCAGCAGCGGCGTGTAAGACGCCACCCCGCCCTCGGGGCCGAAACGCACCGCCATGACCCGATAGCCCGCCAGCCGGCTGCGGTTCCACGATCCATGTTCCGCGATCAGCACCGCTCCCCGATAGGATTCGGGAAACATGCCGCCATGATAGAACCGCATCCCCAGCGCCGCGACATGCGCGCCCAGCTTCAGCACCGGCGGGGTGAAATCGCGGCAATCCTGCCCCCGCCCGAAAACCGGGTCCAGACTATCGCCCTGGTGGCACACCGGATACCCGAAGGACTCGCCAGGACGATCCAGCCGGTTCAGCTCGTCACTGGGCATATCATCCCCCAGCAGGTCGCGCCCGTTATCGGTAAACCACAGCGTCCCGCTGCCCGGCTGCCAGTCGAACCCCACACTGTTGCGCAGTCCCCAGGCAATATCCTCGCGATCGGACCCATCCGGGTTCATCCGCATCAGCTTGCCGAAACGATGGCCGACATCGCAGATATTGCATGGCGCCCCGATCGGCACATACAGCTTGCCGTCCGGCCCGAAGGCGATGAATTTCCAGCCATGGTCGCCCATCCGCCACGGCAGGTCCGTCACCGCGACCTCGGGCTTCGGCGGGTCGTCCAGATGGTCCTCGATCCCGCGCAGCACCACGATGTCGCGCACGTCGGAAATATACAGGTCACCATGGCGGAACGCGACGCCCACCGGCATGGTCAACCCGCGCGCCACGATCCGCACCCGCGCCGCCCGTTCAGGCCCGCCCGTCACCGCATAGACCACACCGCCGGTCATCGAGCCGACGAACAGCGTGCCCCGCGCCCCCACCGCCATTTCCCGCGCCGAAGGAACCTGATCGGTATAGACCGAGACATGAAACCCCGCCGGCAGGCGCAGCCGCTCGATCGGCGGCGCGGCCCGCCCGGCGTTCGGCGTCACCAGTGCCAGCATGGCTCCCAGACAGGCGATCAGCCCCACTCGCGTCATCGCGCGCCTCCCTCGCCGGTCAGTCCCGCGTTGCGCGGGCCAGTTTCAGCGCCAGGGCTTCGGCTCCCTGCCGCACATCGTCCCACGTCACGTCGAACGCCCGCGCCTCCCCGTAATACGGGTCGGCCACGCCCTGCCCCTCACGCCCCGGCACATGATCCAGCAGCAGCGAAAGCTCCGCCGTCGCATCCATCGGCCTGCGACCGCGCAGGATCTTCAGATGCCCCGGATCGAGGGCCACGATATGGGTAAAAATCCGGTAATCGCCCGGACCGACGATCCGCGCGCGATAATCGCCGATATCGAGCCCATGCCGCCGCGCCACCGCCTGCGCCCGCCGATCGGGCGCAGCACCCCGATGCCAGTCGCCGGTCCCGGCCGAATCGACCAGCACCTCCAGCCCATAACGACCGGCCGCGACCCGAAACGCGGCCTCCGCCAGCGGCGAACGGCAGATATTGCCCGTGCAGACAAACAAAACGGCGGGACGCAGGGACATCGCGCGGCTTCCATCATAGGCGGGCGTACCAGAGCGCCCTGCCGGTTATGATGAACAGGGATCTGCCGGCCTGTCGAGCCACCAGCCCGATTTTCAGGCGGCCGCCTCATAATCCAGGCCGATATCCAGCGCCCGCACCGTATGGGTCAGCCACCCGACCGAGAGGATATTCACCCCCGTCGCGGCGATCTCCGGCGCGCTATCGGGCGTAATCCCGCCCGAGGCCTCGGTCACGGCCCGCCCATTCACCATCGCCACCGCCTCGCGCAACTGGTCGGGCGTCATGTTGTCCAGCAGGAACGCATCCGCTCCCCCCGCGCGCAGCGCCTGGGCCAACTGGTCGAGCGTATCCACTTCCAGTTCGATACTGACCAGATGCCCCGCCCGCGCCCGCGCCGCCGCCAGCGCATGCGCCACATCCCCGCCGGCCAGGGCAATGTGATTGTCCTTGATCAGGATCGCATCATCCAGGCGGAAACGATGATTCGCGCCCCCACCGGCCCGCACGGCATATTTCTGGATCGCGCGCATCCCCGGCAGCGTCTTGCGCGTGCAGCACACGCGCGCCTTCGTGCCCGCGACGGCCCGCACGATCCCGGCGGTGGCGGTGGCAATCCCGCACAGATGCGACAGAAAATTCAGCGCCACCCGCTCGCCGCCCAGAATGGCCGGCGCCGGCCCGGTCACACGCGCGATCCGCTCGCCCGGCGCCACCACGCTGCCATCCGGCCGCTCGATCTCGAAACGCACCGTTGAGTCCATCAGCGTAAAGGCCAGCCGGGCCATCGCCAGCCCCGCCACCACGCCGGGCTGGCGCGCCACCAGCGCGGTGCGCAGCATCTGGCCGGGCAGGGCCAGCGCATCGGTGGTCAGGTCACCACCGCAGCCGAGATCTTCCAGCAATCCCGCACGCACCAGCGGTTCCAGCATCAGGTCGGGCAAAGGGGTCATGGCACGGTCAATCCATCGGCAGGGGTGGAAACAGGCACACCGGACGACAGCGCATCCAGCATGGTCAACGTCCGCGCCAGCGTCAGGCGCGAATGTACGGCCGTCGCGGCGGTCAGCGGATAATCGGTGCGATAATGGCCACCCCGGCTTTCCCGCCGCTCCAGCGCCGCCAGACACACGATCGCGCCCACCAGCGCACGATCGTCGGTGGCCAGATGGGGCGCCAGCGCCCGCGCGGCACGCGCCAGCCCGGCCTCATCGCGCAGAATACCGGCGGCGCGGCCAAGGCAGGCATGCATGTCGGCCAGCCCCACCCCGTCCCCTTCATCCGGCACCGGTTCACCGACCGGACCGGGCGCGGGCAACGACACGGCATCGAGATCCCGCGCCACGAACCCCGCGCAGACAAAGGCTTCCAGCAGCGAATTGCTGGCCAGCCGGTTGGCGCCATGCAACCCGGTCGATGCCGCCTCGCCGCACGCCCACAGGCCGGGCACCGTGCTGCGCCCGTTCAGATCGGTCTCAATCCCGCCCATATGGTAATGTACCGCCGGCCGCACCGGCAGAGGCTGACGATCGGGGTCCAGCCCCCGCGCCGCGCAGGCCCGCGCGATACCCGGAAAATGCCGCGCAAACGCCCCATGCGTCGCCGCCCGAGCATCCAGCAGCACCTGATGGCCGGCCGTCAGATGCGCCTGGATCGCCCGCGCCACCACGTCGCGCGGTGCAAGCTCGTCGGTAAAGCGCGCGCCGGTCTCGTCCACCAGAACCGCCCCGGCCCCCCGCACCGCCTCGCTGACCAGCGCCCGCG
>NZ_JBDNXE010000216.1:0-3550 GCF_047721585.1 Gluconacetobacter sp. | reverse complement strand
ATCGGGGGCTGGCCGGGCGGGTGGCGGTGGAACTGGCGCGCTGGGGCGTGGTGGCGGATGACAGCGCGGGCGAGCCGCTGCATGCGACGCCGCCGGCCGTGTTCCTGCGGCTGCTGGCGCGGGCGGCTTCCGGCGGGTTGTCGCCGGTGGCGCTGCTGTCGCTGCTGAAACATCCGCTGGCGGCCTGCGGGCTGGCGCCGGGGGCGTGCCGTGCCTCGGCGCGGTTGCTGGAGCGGGCGTTGCTGCGGGGGCCGGCGCCTCGGCCGGGATTCGCGGGGTTGCGCGACCGGTTGGCGGCGGCGCGGGATGACGCCCATGGCGCGCTGGCGGATCGGCCGGATGCGCCGGAGGATCTGGCGGGGTTCGTCGATCGGCTGGAGCGGTGTCTGGCGCCGGTGCTGGGGTTTGGGGCGGCGGAGAGCCGGCCGGTGGGCGACCTGCTGACCGGGTTGATCGCGGCGGCGGAGGCGCTGGCCGCGACGGACGAGAAATCGGGCGCCGACCGGTTGTGGGCGGGCGAGGACGGCAACGCGCTGGGGCAGCATCTGGCGGGGATGGTGGCGTTCTGCGACGTGCTGCCGGCGCAGCCGGGGTGGGTGCTGGACGGGGTGCTGACCGCTTCGATGGGCGGGCTGTCCGTGCGCTCGCGGCGCGGGTTGCGGGGGCGGAGCGAGAATGTGCTGCATCCGCGCATCTTTATCTGGGGCCTGATGGAAGCGCGGTTGCAGTCGGTCGAGACCATGGTGCTGGGTGGGCTGGTGGAAGGCGTGTGGCCGCCGGCGACCGATCCGGGGCCGTGGATGAGCCGGCCGATGCGGGCGCGGGTCGGCCTGCCTTCGCCCGAGCGGGCGATCGGGCAGGCGGCGCATGATTTCGTGGCCTGTGGGTGTGCGGCGGGGGAGGTCGTGCTGTCGGTGCCCGGTCGGCGGGACGGGGCGCCGACCGTGCCGGCGCGGTGGCTGGTGCGGCTGGATGCGTTTCTCGCCGGGCGGGGGCAGGCGGTGCCGGCGCATCCGGCCCTGGCGTGGCTGGGACGGCTGGACCGGCCGGTGGAGGCGCCGCGCCCGGTGGCGCCGCCCCGGCCCTGCCCGCCGGTGGACTGGCGGCCGCGCCGGTTGACGATTACCGAGATCGAGACCTGGATGCGCGACCCGTATGCGATTCATGCGCGGCATATTCTGGGCTTGCGGCGGCTGAAGGAGATCGAGGAGCCGGCGGACGCGGCCGATTACGGCACCATCGTGCATGCGGCGCTGGATCGCTGGTGCCGCCAGCCGGCGGGAGAGCGGGCGGACGAGGCCGGGTTGCGGGCGCTGTTTGCCGAGGCGCTGGCCGAGGCGCGGCTGAGGCCGGCGCTGGCGGCGTGGTGGGCGCCGCGACTGGAGCGGATTGCATCCTGGGTGATCGCCACCGAGGCCGCGCGGGCGGCCGGCGAGGGGGCGCCGATCGTGCTGACGCGCACCGAGCAGAGCGGCAAGGCGACGCTGAACGACCTGCCGGGCGGGCCGTTTCTGCTGCGCGGGCGGGCCGACCGGATCGACCGCGACGCGGCGGGGGCGCTGGTGCTGATCGACTACAAGACCGGGACGTTGCCGAACCGCAAGACGGTGGTGGCGGGGTGGTCGTCGCAACTGGTGCTGGAGGCGGCGATGGCCGAACGCGGGGCCTTCGGGCCGGAACTGGCGGGGCCGGCGCGCGAACTGGCCTATTGGCGGCTGACCGGCGGGGCCGAGGCCGGGAAGATCCTGCCGCTGGCCGAGGGGGACGCGCTGGCCGCGCTGATCGAGGGCGCGTGGGAGAGCCTGCGGGGGCTGATTGCGATGTATGACGATCCGGACCAGCCTTATCTGTCGCATCCGCACCCCGGCGAGAGCCCGCGTTTTGCCGATTATGCGCGGCTGGCGCGGGTGGCGGAGTGGAGTGCCGCGCGCGACGAGGCCGCGCCATGAACGTGACCTCGCGCGATGCGATCGGGCTGGCGAATGCCCGGCAGGCCGAGGCTTCGGACCCTGAAGCCTCGGTTTTCGTCTCGGCTTCGGCGGGGAGCGGCAAGACCAAGCTGCTGATCGACCGGCTGTTGCGGCTGATGCTGCCGCGCGTGGGGCCGGAGGGCGTGATTCTGCCGGGGTCGGACCCGTCGCGCATCCAGTGCCTGACCTTTACCAAGGCGGCGGCTGCGGAAATGGCGATCCGGCTCCAGAACCGGCTGGGGCGGTGGGTGACGCTGCCTGACGGGGAACTGGACCGCGAACTGGCGGCGCTGTCGGTGCCGCCCGGCGAGGCGGCGCGGCGGGCGGCGCGGGAATTGTTCGCCCGTGTGCTCGATCTGCCGGGGGGGATGCGGATCGGCACCATTCACGCTTTCTGCCAGTCGCTGTTGCGGCGTTTTCCGGTGGAGGCGGCGATCAGCCCGCATTTCACGCTGGTCGAGGATGCCGATGCGCGGATGGCGTTGGGCGAGGCCGTGGAGGCGGTGGTCGGCGCGGGCGGCGATGCCGTGGCGCTGCTGGCCGGGCAGGTGATGGTCGGCGCGTTCGCCGCGCTGGTCGGTAGCTTGCAGGCGCAGATGCGGCGGTTGCGGCCGGTGGTCGAGCGGCTGGCGGTGGATCGTGCCGGTGTCGAGGCCGCGATGATGCGTGTGCTGGGGGTGCGGAGCCGCGATGAAGAGTCGCTGCGCCATGCCGCCTGCGTGCCGCCGGACGAGGCGCATCTGCGCGCTGTGCTGCGGGTGGTGGCGGAGGACGGGCCGGCCGGCGCGCGGCGTACGGCGGTGGGGATGCTCGACTGGCTGGCGCTGCCGCCGGACGGGCGGGCGGCGCGCTGGGATGTGTGGCGCGCGGCGCTGGTGACGAAGGAGAACGAGCCGCGCAAGCGCGGGGGGCTGAGCGCGAAATTCGACGCCGAGCATGAGGGGGTGTGCGACGCCTTGGTGGCCGAGGCCGGGCGCGTGATCGCCGTGGACGAGGAATGCCGGGCCATTGCCCTGCTGCGGGCCAGCATGGCGCTGCTGGATGTCGCGGTGCCGGTGCTGCTGCGTTACGGCGACCGCAAGCGGGGGCAGGGGCTGGTCGATTATGACGATCTGATCGAGCGGACGCTGGATCTGCTGAAAGATCCTGGTGCGGCCTGGGTGTTGTACAAGCTGGATGGCGGCATCGATCATCTGCTGCTGGACGAGGTGCAGGATACCTCGCCCGATCAGTGGGCGATCGCGGGGGGGCTGACGGCGGAATTCTTTGCCGGGGCGGGGGCGCGGGAGCCGGATGCGGCGCCGCGTACGCTGTTCGCCGTGGGGGATTACAAGCAGTCGATCTATTCCTTCCAGGGGGCGGACCCCGAGGCGTTCCGGCTGTGGCGGGCGCGGTTCCGCCAGCGCGTGGAGGAGGCGGGGAGCCCGTGGAAGGAGCCGGCGCTGACGGTTTCGTTCCGCTCCACCGCGCCGGTGCTGAATCTGGTCGATGCCGTCTTTGCCCTGCCGGACGCGGCGCGGGGGCTGGTGGAGCCGGGGGGAGAGGTGCCGGTGCATCTGTCCGCGCGGCCGGGGCAGGGC
>NZ_JBDNXE010000215.1:1560-3626 GCF_047721585.1 Gluconacetobacter sp. | reverse complement strand
CCGCCTGCAATTTCATGGCGTCTCCGACCGGGGGCGGCGCGACGTTCTGCCCGGTGATCTGCAACGGTACAGCCTGGATCGCGGAGTAACGGCGATGGCACATTCCTTTCTCTTCCAAGCCCGACAGTGTGTTGTGATGCAGGCGGGGTCTGTCCTGGCGGCCGTGCGGCCGGGGGTGGATCGGGCCGGCAGTCTTTATCCGGTGCCGGCATGAGCGGCAGTGTGGGCTGGAACCCCGGTGCGTCCGATATCATCAGCGGCGCGCTGCGGCTGATCGGGGCGATTGCCAGTGGGGAGGTGCCGCCGGCGAACGAGTATCAGGACGCGCTGGCGGCGCTGAACGGGCTGGTCAAGGCGTGGCAGGCGTCGGGCGTGCATGTCTGGGCCATGGCCGAGGGGACGGTGTTTCTCCAGCCCGGCCAGGGGCGGTACGGGATCGGCGGCGGCAGCGCGGATCAGGCGGCGCAGAGTTATGTTGCCACGATTGCAGGCGCGCCGGTGGTGGCGGGCGCGGCGCAGGTGACGGTGGCAACGGCGGCGGGCATCGGCGTGGGGAGCCGGATCGGGATTGTGCTCGATGCGGGGGGGATGTTCTGGAGTTCGGTGCTGTCTGTCGTGGGGGGGATTGTCTATCTGGCGGGCGGATTGCCCGGCCCGGCTTCGGCTGGGGCGGCGGTGGTCGCGTATGGTGTGCCGGTCGGGCGGCCGCTGAAGATTGTCGGGGCGCGGGCCGTCGATCTGGTGACGGGGGTGGAGACGCCGCTGATTCCGATGTCGCGGCTGGATTATGCGAACCTGTCGGGCAAGGGCGCGCCCGGTGGAGCGCCGGTGCAGTATTTTTATGATCCGCAATTGGAGTCTGGGGTTTTTAGCGTTTATCCCGCGCCGCTGACCGCGCGGGTGGCGGTGACGTTTACCTGCCAGCTTCCGTTGCAGGATATCGGCGGCGCGGCCGACCGTGCCGATGTGCCGCAGGAATGGATTTCCGCGCTGCGCTTTGCGCTGGCGGTGGAACTGGCGCCGGAATATGACTGCCCGGCCCAGCGTTTCGAGATGCTGCGGGCGATGGCGGCGGAGAAATTCGCCGTGGCGGCGCAGTGGGATCGGGAACCGGAGGGGACGACCACCTGCCCGTTCAGCCAGCCGGTCTATCAGATGATCGCGGGGGCGCTGCGGCTGTGCGGGGCGGTGGGGCCGCAGGAGGTGCCGCGTCTGGGGCTGGTGGAGAACGCGTTCGCGTCGCTCAACGCGATGGTGCGGGCGTGGCAGGCTTCGGGCATTCATGTGTGGGCCGAGGAAGATTGCACCCTGTTCCTGCAACCGGGGCAGGTGCGCTACCTGATCGGGGCCGGGTCGCCGGATGCGGTGGCGGTGAGCAGCCAGTGTGTCGGGACGGTGCTGGCGGCAGCGGGGGCCGGCGCGCAGGTGAGTGTCGCGGCCGTGGGAGGGATTGCGGCCGGATGGCAGGTCGGGATCTGGCTGGATGGTGGCGGCGTGTTCTGGACCGGCGTGGCGGCGGTTGCGGGCGGTGGGCTGACCCTGGCCTCGGCGTTGCCGTCGGCGGCGTCGGAGGGGGCGCAGGTTGTGGCCTATCCCGCGCCGATGGTGCGGCCGTTGCGGGTGCCCGCGGCGCGGCGGCTTCAGTTCGCGGGCAGTGGCGGGCAGGCGATCGAGACGCCGCTCGTACCGATGTCGCGGCTGGATTACGCGAATGTTCCGAACAAGACGGTGCCGGGGGTGGTGACGCAGTTCTTCTACGATCCGCAATTGGGGGCGGGGGTGCTGCATGTGTGGCCGGCGCCCGTGGACAGTGGGAGTGCGGTGGCCTTTACCGCGCAGCGGCCGCTGCTGGCGTTTGCCGACCTGGGGGCGGTGCCGGATTTTCCCGACGAGTGGCTGGCGGCGATGCGGTGGAATCTCGCGGCCGAACTCTGGCCCGAATATAACGGGTCGGGCGCGGCGGCGGGGAATCCGGCGCAGTATGTGCTGCTGAAGCAGGAAGCGGCCGGCAAGCTGATGATGGCGCAGGCGTGGGACCGGTAGCCGCAATCGGTGCTGTTCGGCGC
>NZ_JBDNXE010000215.1:0-1550 GCF_047721585.1 Gluconacetobacter sp. | reverse complement strand
GTGCCAATCCGAGCCATCTGCAGCCGCCTTGACGCACGATGCCACCGATGGCGGTGCAGCAGGTGGCGTTTGCCGCGCAATCGTACCAGGCGCATTCGGTGGCGCTGGATGCGCAGCGCTGCGTCAATTTCTATGCCGAATATGCGCCGAGGGATGCCAAGACGCCGGTGCCGGTGTGGGGGTGCCCCGGCATGGTCGCGTTCGCGCAGTGCGGGGACGGGCCGGTGTGGGGCATGGGCGTGATGGGCGGGGCGCTGTATGTGGTCTCGGGCCAGGCGCTGTATCGGGTGGAGGCGGACGGGGCGGCCGTGGAACTGGGCGCGACCTGGGTGACGGGGCCGGTGTCGATGGATACCAACGGCACCGACCTGGTGTGGGTGGATGGAGAGTCCGGCTGGTCGTATTCCGTGGCCGGTGGCGTGCAGCGGATTGTGGACGAGAATTTCCATCCGGCGGATTCGGTCGTTTATTTCGATACCTATTTCGTCTTCAACCGGGCCGGGACGCAGCAGTTCTTTCTGTCGCCGCAGGAGGCGGTGACGCCGTTCGATGGCACGATGTTCGCCTCGAAGGAGGCGACGGCCGACCCGTTGCTGGCGATCGTGAATTCGCACGAGCAGCTTTATCTGTTCGGCGCGGCGCGGACCGAGGTGTGGTACGACGCGGGGAATGCGGCGCCGTCCTTTCCGTTCCAGCGGTTCGACGGGGCGTTCATCCAGCGGGGGATCGCGGGGCCGCATGCGCATTGCCTGGAGGATAATACCGTCTTTTTCCTCGGCGATGACGGGATGTTCTATCGGCTGGCGGGGTATCAGCCGCAGCGGGTTTCGACCCATGCGATCGAGGGGGCGTGGCAGGCTTATCCGGCGCGGGCGGATGCGCGGTGTTTCAGCTATACGCTGGAAGGACATAAATTCGTCACCCTGCTGTTTCCCTCGGCGGCCGCGACCTGGGTGTATGATGTGGCGACCGGGCTGTGGCACGAGCGGGAATCCTGGACCGGCGATGGCGCCGACAGTTCGATCGGCCGGTGGCGGGCTAATTGCGCGCTGATGGTCCGTGGCCGGGTGTTGGTCGGCGATTGCCTGAGCGGTGTGGTCGGGGTGTTGAATCCGCTGGTCTATACCGAACTGGGGGCGACCATGCGCGGGTTGCTGGCGGCGCCGCCGGTGCAGGCGTTGCGCGAGCGCGTGTTCATGCGGCGGTTCGAACTGGATGTGGAGACGGGGGTGGGCCTGCCGGGCGTGCCCGCCGTGACCAGCGTGGCCTATCAGCCGTGTGGGGTGGAGATGACGACGCCTGCGGCGCTGGTGCGCGCGGGCGCGCCGGAGGGGATGGCGCCGGGTCTGGCCAGTCTGCTGGTCAGCCTGTGGGTGGATCTGCCCGAGGATGGCGCGCCGCGTGGGCTGGTGCTGGGCAATGGAGACGCGGCTGGCGGGCAGCCGGGTTTTTGCATCGGCATGGCCAGTGACGGGACGCTGGCCGGGGCGCAGATCGTGGTGCGGGCGACCGACGGGCAGGGGCAGGCGATCGTGACGGCCAGCTATGCT
>NZ_JBDNXE010000214.1:0-3630 GCF_047721585.1 Gluconacetobacter sp. | reverse complement strand
TATGCGGCGGTCGCGGCGGCGCGCTTCCATGGCCTGTCGGTGGATGTACGCGATTTCGTCGCCGAGCCCGGCGAGGCCGCGCCCTCGCCGGCGGCGCTGGCGCGCTGGCTGAACGAGTGCGGCGCGGTGGCGCGGGGCATGCGCCTGCGCTGGCGCGACCTGGTGCGGCTGCGCAACGTGCCGCCGATCGTCCTGATGTTTCGCGATGGCTCGGCGGGGCTGATGGTGGCGGGAGACCCGGACCGGGGCGTGGTGTGGCTGCGCGACCCGCTGGGTGACGAGGGCACGCCCCCCGTACCGCTGGATGAACTGCGCCTGGCGCAGGTCTGGACGGGGGACGTGCTGCTGGTCAAGCGCCGCCGCGACCAGAGCGAGGCCGATGCGCCGATCAACGCCGCGTGGCTGGGCCGCATGGTGCTGCGCGAGAAGGGGCTGCTGCGCGATATCCTGCTGTCGTCGATGGTGCTGAGCGTGCTGGCGATCTTCCCGCCGCTGATCGTCATGCAGGTGGTCGACAAGGTGGTGAGCTACCACTCGTTCTCGACCCTGATCTCGATCGCCGCGATCCTGGGCATGATGAGCTTCTACGAGGTCCTGCTGTCCTATGCGCGGCGCGAGCTGGCGCTGGTGGTGACGACGCGGCTGGATACGAGGATCTCGCTGCTGGTGTTCGATCGCCTGCTGTCCCTGCCGCTGGAATTCTTCGAGCGCGAGCAGGCGGGGCAGGTGATCGGCCGCGTATCCGCCATCTACAAGGTGCGCGATTTCATGACCGGTAAGCTGATGAACACGGTGCTGGATCTGTTCACGCTGGTCGTCGTGCTGCCGTTCCTGTTCTATTTCAGCATGCCGCTGGCCTGGATGACCATCGCCGCCGCCTGCTGCATCGGCCTGGTGGTGTTCGGCTTCATGCGGCCGGTCGGGCATCTGGTCGGCCGCAAGGTGGCTGCCGACATGGCCCGTGGCGCCGTGCTGTACGAGACGGTAGCGGGCATCCGCACGGTCAAGACGCTGGCGCTGGAACAGACAAGGCGCCAGCTCTGGGACGACCGCTCGGCCGAGTCCGCCCTGTGGGGGCTGGCCGCGGGGCGCATGGGCAACATGGCCGCGACCGTGGCCCAGCCGTTCGACATCTTCATCAATCGCGGGATCATGCTGGTCGGCGCGTGGCTGATCCTGACGCATCACGGGGACATGGGCGCGGGGGCGCTGATGGCGTTCATGATGCTCGGCGGGCGCGTCGCGTCGCCGCTGGTCGGGCTGGCCCGTCTGCTGGACGACCTCAGCGAGGTCCGCACCGCGCTGAGCGAGGCCGGGCATGTGCTGAACCAGCCGACCGAACGCCAGGCGCTCACGACCGGGTTGCGCCCGGTGATTCATGGCGCCCTGTCGTTCCGCGAGGTGTATTTCACCTACCCCGGCGCGACAACGCGGGCGCTGTCGGGGGTGAATTTCGATGTTCCGGCCGGCAGCACGCTGGGGCTCGTGGGGCGCAGCGGTTCGGGCAAATCGACCGTCACCCGTCTGCTCCAGGGCGTCAGCCGCTCCTATACCGGTTATCTGCGGCTGGACGGGGTGGACCTGCGCGAGATCAACCTGACGCATCTGCGCCGGTCGCTGGGCGTGGTGTTGCAGGACAATTTCCTGTTCCGGGGCACGGTGCGCGACAACATCACTGCCGGGCGGCCGGGCCTGACGCTGGATGACGTGATCCGCGCCGCCCGGCTGGCGGGGGCGGAGGAATTCATCGAGCGCATGCCGGCCGGGTACGAAACCTGGATCGAGGAAGGCTCGACCAACATCTCCGGCGGCCAGCGGCAGCGGCTGGCCATTGCCCGCGCGCTGATCTGCGACCCGAAACTGCTGATCCTGGACGAGGCGACCTCGGCGCTGGACCCGGAGAGCGAGGCCGTGGTCAACGCCAACCTGCAACGCATCGCGCGCGGGCGTACCATGGTCATCGTCTCGCACCGCCTGTCCTCGCTGGTCGATTGCGACCAGATCTGCGTCATGGACCAGGGGCTGGTGGTCGATATCGCCCCGCATGCCGTCCTGCTGGAACGCTGCGCGATCTATCGTTCGCTGTGGCAGCAGCAGAACCGGCATGAGGCAGGCGGGCGGGGGCATGCTCATCCGGCGGCGATGCTGGCCGAGGGAGACGCACCATGACGATGCCCCCGCTGGTGCCGCCGGAGACCGATGCGGTCGAAGCCTATGTGCTGCCCGAGACCGTCGATCGCGACATGCCCCGCGCGCTGCTGGAATTTCATTCGCCCAGCCTGGCGCTGATCGACCTGCCGCCCACCGCCTCGGCGCTCTATCTGGCATGGATCGTCTCGGCGCTGGCGATCATGGGGGTGATCGTGATGTCGGTCTTCCCGCTCGATCAGGTGGTGGCGGCGCAGGGGCGGATGGTTTCCACCGAGGCGACGCTGGTGGTCCAGCCGCTGGAAACCGCGATCATCCGCACCATCGACGTGCATGAGGGCGATTTCGTCCACAAGGGGCAGATCCTCGCCCGGCTGGACCCGACCCTGACCGGCGCGGATGTCGAGGATATGGGCCAGCAGGCCGGTGCCTATGCCGCCCAGGTCGCGCGCCTGACGGCCGAGGCCGAGGGCCGCGATTATGCACCCGATCCCAATGACCCGGCCGCGATGCAGGAGGCCGCCGCCTTCGCGCGGCGCCGGGCCGAACTGACCGCCCGCATCCAGAACTACGACAAGCAGATCGCCGGCGCGCGCAGCGACATGCAGGGCAACCTGGCCGATGCCGCGATGTATGGTGCCCGCGCCCGCGTGGCGGACAGCGTGCTTGCCATGCGCCTGCGCCTGCAACGGGACCAGGTGGGCAGCCGCCTGTCCACGCTTTCGGCGCAGAACGACCTGATGGAGGTCGAGCGCGCCCAGATCGCCGCCCATCAGGCCGCCGACGGCGCCCGCGCGAAGCTGGAGGCCGTGACGGCCGAACGCGATGGCTTCGTGCAGAACTGGAAAGCCACGATCTACGAAGATCTCGCGACCGCCCAGCACCATCTGGCCGATGCGCGCGACGAAGCCCGCAAGGCGGGGCTGCGGCACAGCATGATGGTGATGCGCGCCGACCGCGACGCGGTGGTGCTGAGCATCGCCGCCCTGTCCGTGGGCTCGGTCATGCAGTCGGGCACGCAGTTGATGACGCTGGTGCCGGTCGATAGCGGGCTGGAGGTCGAGGCGGCGATCCGGGGGTCCGATGTCGGCTTCATCCGGCCGGGGGATCATGTGCTGCTGAAATTCGCGACCTTTCCCTACACCCAGTATGGCGGGGCCGAAGGCACGGTGCGCGTGATCAGCGCGGATTCCTTCTCCGCCGGAGAAAGCGGGCGCGGCGCCCCAGGTTCGCCGGCCCCCGCGCAGTCCGCCGATGTCGGCGGGATGGATGCCTTCTACCGTGCGCGGGTGCGGGTCGATCGCTACACGCTGCATGGCGTGCCGCCGTTCTTCCACCCCCAGCCCGGCATGCCGGTCGAAGCCGATATCCATGTCGGCCGTCGCACCATCATGCAGTATCTGATGAATCACCTGGTGCCGGCGCTAACCGATGGCATGCGCGAACCATAATTTCGGCCCGCAAACGCGGATGGCCGGCAAT
>NZ_JBDNXE010000213.1:0-3806 GCF_047721585.1 Gluconacetobacter sp. | reverse complement strand
CCCGTACGCGATGCCCACCCCCACCACGATCCGCATCGGCGAGAACCCGCCGGGAAAGGATTTCGACTTCTCGACTATCCAGCAGATCTGACCGCCCCGGCGAAGGCCGCGCGCAGGCGCCGCCCACCAAAGCGGATCGCCGCCTTCCCCCACGGCATGAACGAATACATGTTCAGGTAGCCGTGGATGGTGCCGGGAAAGCAGCGAACCTCCGCCTGCCCGCCCGCCGCCCGCAGCGCCTCGGCATAACCCGTGGCCTCGTCGCACAGCGGATCGAACTGCGCGGGCACGATCACCGCCGGCGGCAGCCCGGCCAGCGAATCGGCGAAGATCGGCGCCAGCAGCGGATGGGTCAGGTCCTCCGGCGTGCGGGCATATTGCTCGCCATACCATTCCATCAGCCGGGCCGTGAGCATGTAGCCCTCGGCATACCGCTCGCGCGACGGCACATCCCGCGCCCCGTAGAGCGACGGGTAATACAGCAGTTGCATCGCCAGGTCCGGCCCGCCCCGGTCGCGCGCCAGCAACGCCAGCACCGCCGCCAGATTGCCGCCGGCACTGTCCCCGGCCACCGCCACCTTGCCACCCCAGCGCCAGGCCTCGTCCGCCAGCCAGTCCAGCGCCGCCAGACAATCCTCGATCGCGGCGGGAAACCGATGCTCGGGCGCCAGACGGTAGTCGTAGGACAGCACCACCGCCCCCGATTCCCGCGCCAGTCGGCAGCAGATCCCATGATGGGAATTCAGCCCGCAATGCACGAAGCCGCCGCCATGCATGAACAGCACCGCCCCCCGCACCCGCCCACGGGGCACATACAGCCGGGCCGGCCGCAATTCCGTCGCCCCCGGCACCCGCAGGGCCAACACCTGCCGCAGCGGCAGGCTGGAAAGCGCCTGCGGAAAACAGGGCTTGTCCAGCACCCGGCGCAGCGTATCGAGCGTACGCGGCCGGCCCGCCTGCCGCCGGGACCGGCCACGGCCACCCAGATGCCGCATCAGCAGGCGCGCCATCACGCCGGGCTGCTCCCGCCCCGTCCCCGAGCGATTCATGCGCGTTCCTCCGCCACCAGACCCTCTTATGTCTGATGCGGCGCATTCGCCCTTGACGCAACCCGTCGTCGCGGTCAGTTTCCGCCAGCCAGACGGTCGGGCGACCGCTGTTGCATGGGTTTCCATGCGATGGAGGAAAGTCCGGGCTCCACGGAGGAACGGTGCCGGCTAACGGCCGGCGGGGGCGACCCCAGGGAAAGTGCCACAGAAAACAGACCGCCCACACGGCATTCCGGTTCGCCGGAGATGGTGCGGGTAAGGGTGAAACGGTGCGGTAAGAGCGCACCGCGCCCGCGGCAACGCGGGCGGCAGGGCAAACCCCACCGGGAGCAAGACCGAATAGGAACGGCAGACGGGTCGCTCGCGGCACCGTCGGGGGCTCCTCCGCCCCGTCGTTCGGGTTGGTCGCGTGAGGCGTGCCGCGAGGCGCGTCCCAGAGGAATGGTCGCTCATCCTTCTTCGGAAGGTGGACAGAACC
Organism: Gluconacetobacter sp.; assembly: GCF_047721585.1. Lineage (NCBI taxonomy): Bacteria > Pseudomonadati > Pseudomonadota > Alphaproteobacteria > Acetobacterales > Acetobacteraceae > Gluconacetobacter > Gluconacetobacter sp. Next base: position 2,279 of record NZ_JBDNXE010000213.1, on the reverse strand, counting down.
CGGCTTACAGACCGTCTGGCCTCGTTTCCCCCACGTCTCCATCGCATCGCATCGCATGCCGGAGTCCGCATCACGCGGCCGGCAGTCCTGCGAACAATACATGTTCTCGTTTTGATCTCACCAAAACTAGAACAGAACATAAACATTCATCATTGATTGACATTGCTCTCCGAAACGTGGGCGAAGACTGGCGCCCGGCAATGTCTCGACTGGAACAATTCTCAAAAAACAGCGGTTTTCCGCCAGAATTTCCGCGCGTTTAATTTGACGTCCCATAAAATCCCATGATATCCCATGCAAACCCAGCACGGCACCCATCCGGCGCCGGCGCGCCTGCGTCCACCAACCATTCCAGCCGAGGGAGCATCGCAGAGCGTGAGTGTATTCCTCGGCACCCATCAGAATCGCCTGGACGCCAAGGGCCGCGTCTCGATTCCGGCCGCTTTTCGCACCGCGCTGCGCAGCCAGGCCGCCGCCGGAGAATCGCTGGTGATCCTGCGCCCCTCGCACCTGCATCCCTGCATCGAAGCCTGGCCGCCCGCCGCCTTCGCCGCGCTCAGCCAACCCCTGGACCGCATGGACATCTTCTCCGACGACCATGACGACCTGGCCGCCGCCCTCTATGCCGACGCCTACCCGATGGATGCCGACCGCGAAGGCCGGATCATCCTGCCCGAGCCGCTGAAGGAGCATGCCGGCCTGACCGAAGCGGTGGCCTTCATGGGCGTGGGAAAGATTTTCCAGATCTGGGAACCCGCCGCCGCCGAACGCCGCCGCGCGGAAGCCCGCACCCGTTCGCGCGCACTCTCCGGCGCCCGCCCCACCCCGCGCCCGGACGCCGACGCATGAACGCCATGACAACGCCCTTCACCACCACGCCCCCTCCGGGCCACGTCCCCGTCATGCTGGCGGAAGTGTTGCAGATGCTGGCCCCCAGGGACGGCGCGACCTATCTCGACGGCACGTTCGGCGGCGGCGGCTATGCCCGCGCCATCCTGGCCGCCGCCCGCTGCACCCTGTGGGCCATCGACCGCGACCCCGCCGCCATCCGGCGCGGCGAAGCCTTGCAGGCCGAACTGCGCGCCGCCGAGGGCACCAGCCGCCTGCACATGGTCGAGGGCGGATTCGGCGACATGCGCGCCCTGCTGGAAGAGCGCGACGCCCCGGCGCTGGACGGCGTGGTGCTCGATCTCGGCGTGTCGTCCTTCCAGATCGACGAAGGCGCGCGCGGCTTCTCCTTCCGGCACGACGGGCCGCTGGACATGCGCATGGGCGACACCGGCCCCACGGCGGCCGATATCGTGAACCGGACGGCCGAATCCGACCTCGCCGATATTCTCTATCAATATGGCGAGGAACGGCTATCCCGCCGGGTCGCCCGCGCCATCGTCGCCGCCCGCGCCGAAGCGCCGATCCTGACGACGTTCCGCCTGGCCGAGATCATCCGCTCGGTCGTGCCGGGCGACCGCTCGGGCATCGACCCCGCCACCCGCTCGTTCCAGGGCCTGCGCATCCACGTCAATGACGAGCTGGGGCAGATCCGCTCGGGCCTGGACCAGGCGCTGGACCTGCTGGCCCCCGGCGGCCGGCTGGTCGTCGTGTCCTTCCATTCGCTGGAGGACCGGCTGGTCAAGCAGGCCATGCACCGCGCGGCGGGCCGCCTGCCCGGCCCTTCGCGCTACGATCCCCGCTCGATCCAGGCGCGGGACGAGGCCCCCTCCTTCCGGCTGCTCGCCGGGCGCACCCTGCGCCCCGGCGAGGCCGAATGCCGCGCCAATTCCCGCGCCCGCAGCGCCCGCCTGCGCGCGATCGAACGCCTGCCCCTCGTGGACATCCCAGCCACCAGCCCCACGGAGCGTCGCCCATGATGCGATCCTTTACCTTTCTCTGCGCCGTGATGGCCGGCCTGTCCGGATTGTTCCTCTATTCCAAGAAGCATCAGACGACGCTGCTCGACCACCAGATCGCGCAGATCGTCGGCGACACGCAGCATATCCGCGAGCAGACGGCGATGCTGCGCGCGGAATGGGCGCTGCTGAACCAGCCCGACCGGCTGGGCAGCCTGTCGGCGCGCTTCCTGCCCGACATGCACCCGATGGCGCCCACCCAGTTCATCCAGATGGCCTCGCTGGCCGAGCGCCTGCCCGCGCCCGGCTCGCGTCCGCTGGCGGCGGTCGATCCCCGCGCGCATATGGATGCCAGCCTGGCCTCCCATGCGCCGGCGCCGGCCGCCGCGCCGCCTCCGGGCACGCCGCCCCGCATCCTTGTCGCCGCTTCGA
>NZ_JBDNXE010000212.1:0-3879 GCF_047721585.1 Gluconacetobacter sp. | reverse complement strand
TTGGTGGTGTAGATCAATTTTCGGACCTCGGCGGGGAAGGCATAGAAGGGTATGATTTCCTCCCAGGCCCGCTCCCTGGACTGGACGATGGCCACGTATTTCCGGCTCCCAGGAGCTTTCGGCAAAGGCGGCCAGGGCCGCTGCGCATTTCCCCGTTGCGTGCGATCACGCCGGACGAGGCCGAGGGCGCACTGGCATCTTGAGGGTGAAAGGTGAGTTTTATTGCGGCTGCGCATGGGTTTTTCTTGACAGGCAGGACGCAGATTCTATGTAGGGCGCGATGGTTCCTCTCGATGAGGATTAAAAGGGAACACAGTGTGGGTCGGAAGGCCCAAGCCTGTGGCTGTCCCCGCAACTGTAGGCGGCATGTTCACGCATCGCCGGGCGTCATGGCCCGGGGCCACTGGGTTTCGTCCGACCCGGGAAGGCCATGTGGAACGACAACCGCGAGCCAGGAGACCTGCCGTCAGCACTGGTTGCGACCGGGAACCGTCAGGCGGGGTGATCTGGCGGGCGGGACAGGGACGTTATCCCGGCATCGGATAACGGATCGTGGCCTGTGGTCTCGTGGCAGCCGCGCATGGTCACGAGAACGGTCCCGATGCACGATTTCCGCTCGATTCTTTTTTTCTCCACGCTGTTTACGGCCGTTGGCTTCTCTGTTGCCCTGGCGCAGGAAACGCCGGTTGCGCTCGCGTCGGGAAAGGGGACTGCCGCCCGCCCCGCACGCGCGACGACACGCCCGGTGGCACCCGCCGGCAGCCATGTCGCGCTGACGCAGCAGGATCGGGGGGAGGCGATTACAGTCAGCGCCGCCCGTCGTCCGGTCAGCGTGGATGATATCGGCTCTAGCGTGACCATTATCACCGAACAGCAGATCCAGACCCAGCAGCGTCGCGGGCTGGCGGATATCCTCGATCGGCAGCCGGGTCTGAATGTCGTGCAGACAGGCGGCGTGGGTGGTGTGACTTCGATTTTCATGCGCGGGAACAATTCGAACGAGGTCAAGGTCCGGATGGACGGCATGGATGTCAATGACGGCAGTTCGACCAGCGGTGCGTTCGATGCCGGGCAGTTCGTGACCGATGGCATGGGGCGGATCGAGATCCTGCGCGGGCCGCAAAGCGGCCTGTATGGTGCGGATGCCATGGCCGGCGTCATCGACATTACCACCGCCCAGGGGCAGGGGCGTTTCAAGCCGTTTGTCCGGCTTGAGGGCGGCGCGTATGGTACGTTCAACCAGGTGCTGGGTGCGCGGGGCAGCAAGGGGCGGTTTCACTATAATATCGAGCTGTCCCATTACCGCATGGATGGGTTCAACAATATTCCGTCCTATATCGAGCGGGCTTATGGCGCCGACCGCCAGCAGCGGAACGAGGGGAATCGCAACGACAACCGGAGCGCCAACATCCGGCTGGGATATGACGTGACGCGGACGTTTGACCTGGGGCTGACGGCGCGCCTGATCCAGTCGAATTATCATTCCTATTCGCTCTATGATCTGCAAAGCGAGAATCTGTATGGGGATTCCGGGGTGCGGGAACAGAACAACAAAAACCAGGCGATCGTGCGCGGCACGGCGCATCTGGTCTCGTTCAACGGGTTGTTCGATCAGGTGATCGGGCTGGGATACATGACCAACCGCAATCGGTGGACGCAGACGGGGACGAGCTATGGCAGTCCGATCAATCCGGACCCCAACTATTATCGTTCCGAACGCTTGAAGATCGACTGGCATGGAACCTTCGATTTCAAGAAGTATGGCCAGTTTCTGATTGGTGCCGAACATTTCCACGATCGCTTCAATACCAGCCATACCGCGTCCAGCATGTGGGACAGTGGGTATGATAATTCGGCCGGCATGGATACGACGGCGGGATATGGGCAGTATCAGGGGAACTGGAACCGGATCCTGTATGGAGCGGCCAATATCCGTTATGACGCTAATTCGCGCTATGGCAACCATGTGACGTGGCGGGTGGCGCCTGCCATCCATGTGCCGGGCACTGGTACCATCATCAAGGCCAGTGCCGGGTCCGGCTTCCATGGACCTTCGCTGTATCAACTGTTCGCCAATCAGGTTGGTGCGGGGTATTCCGAAAAAGGCAATCCGAACCTGCGGGCGGAGCAGTTGATCGGCTATGATGCCGGGGTGGAGCAGAAGCTGCTGCATGATCGCCTGAAGTTCGGTGCGACGTGGTATGATAACCGGGTTCGGCATCTGATCCAGTCGTCATTGTCGATCGATTCCGCGTATAACTACAATTATTCGTACGAGAATGTGGCGAAGGCGCGCATGTATGGCGTGGAGGCCTTTCTGAACTGGAAGGCCCGTAGCGATCTGGAGTTCAACCTCAGCTATACCTGGACCCATGCGCGCGACGAGACGGTGCATGCTGAATTGCAGCAGCGTCCACAGCATAAGTTCAATTTCAATACGACGTGGACGCCGATCAGGGACCTGACTTTCTCGGGCAACATTCTTTATACCAGCGGTTGGCGCGACCTGCCGGTAATCGGCAGCGAGACATGCAGCATCTGCGCCAAAGGGCATGGATACGTGACCATCGACGTGGCGGCCAATTACAAGATCAACCGGTTTGTTTCGGTCTATGCCCGTGCGGATAATCTGCTGAACAGGCAATATGAGGAGCCGATCGGGTATTTGCAGCCGGGGCGCGGCGGGTATGGCGGTTTCACGCTCTCCTACTGACAGGATGCGGGCCTGGGGTTGGCGCTCCGCGATCTTGCTGCTGGCGGTGGTGCTGGCGGGGGGCGCGCGGGCCGAGCCCCGGCATCGGATTGTTTCGTTGAATCTGTGTACGGACCAGTTGCTGCTGCAACTGGTGCCGGCCCACGATATCGTGGGTTTGTCGCCGCTGGCGCGGGATTGCGCCTATTCCGTGATGTGTCACGAGGCGGAGGCGGTGCCGGTCATTCGGCCTACGGCTGAAGCCGTGGTGGCGGCACGACCGGATCTGGTGGTGGGTGGGCGCTATGCCAGCGTGACCGCTTTGTTGGCGGCGCGGCAGGCGGGAATGCTAGTTGAGCTGTTCGACCCTGTTGAACGCCTGGTGGATGTTCCGGAGCAGATCGTGGCTGTGGCGAATGCGGCTGGCGTGCCGACGCGGGGGCGGGCACTTGCGGAGGCTTTCAGGGCACGTCTGGCGGATTATCCTATGCCGGCTGGGGGAGTTGCTCCCTCGGCGGTGATTTATGCCGCCAACGGTTTTGTGACCCGTGCCGGGTCGCTGGCTGACGATATTCTGGTGCGCGCGGGTTTCCGCAATGCGGCGAACGGTCTGGATGGGCGGCACGCGCTCGGCGTGCCGCTGGAGAGTCTGCTGGCGCGGCCGCCCGACCTGCTGGTCGTGGCGCGCTCCGATGTCGGCACGTCGATGGCGCAGGCGGTGCTGGATCATCCGGCCCTGCGTGAGGCGTTTCCTGCCCCGCATCGGCTGTCGCTGCCTGACCGGATGTGGCTTTGTGGCTTGCCGCAGACGCTCGACACGCTGGACCGGCTGATCGAGGCCCGCAAGGCACTGGAGAGTTCCCGATGATCGACCGCCGCGACTATCCGCTGATCGTTGCGCTGGCGGTCGGTGTGCTGATGATGCTGGGGCTGTCGTTGGCCTGGGGGGACAGCCCGATTTCGCTGCCGTCTGCCCTGGGGGATCTGATGGCTGGACGGCATAGCGTGGGGGCGATCATCGTTGGCCAGTTGCGCCTGCCTCGTGCCATCCTTGGGGTTTCGATCGGAGCGGCGCTGGGGCTGTGTGGAGCGGTGATGCAGGGGTATCTGCGCAATCCACTGGCCGATCCTGGGTTGCTGGGTGTTTCAGGCGGTGCGGCGCTGGGGGCGGTACTGGTGTTCTATAC
>NZ_JBDNXE010000211.1:0-3969 GCF_047721585.1 Gluconacetobacter sp. | reverse complement strand
CAGAGCCAGATATCTCCAACTTAACCTGTGGTCCCATTTCCAGGGGCCACTTCACCACATCATCGTGTGAGAAATGCGGGCTAACTCAGAACTGAGGGTGTGTTTGGGGAAGGATCACTCTAGCTATATTAATTATATAATTAAGAGGATGCAAGCTTTCCCACCCTAATCCGCGGCTCTTAATTTCCTGAAAACATTTTAAATTCGACTTGTGAATTATCATCACCTTGATTAGAGAAATTTTCTTGAGTGTTGAAAGCGACTGCGGAGAATAGTGAAATGAAAGTACCTGAGGGCTTTGAGGATAAGCGGATTTGCATCATCGGATTAGGCTATGTCGGTCTTACCCTCGCGGTTGCAATGTGCGATGTCGGGTTTCAGGTACATGGCGTAGAACGCAATCCACATGTTCTTGATTGCCTCTCTGCCGGAAAAGCCCACTTTCTCGAACGTGGCCTTGATGAACGTGTTGCAAAGCACGTCAATAGTGGTCATTTCTCATTTGGTGCCAAAATAGAGCCAGACGATCACCGTCGGGTTTATATCATTACCGTGGGAACGCCTCTTACATCCGAAAAACAAACCAACCTCAGTGCGATCCAGTCGGTCGCTCGAGACGTCGCTGAGGTCCTCAAGCCGGGGGAGCTAATAATGCTCCGTTCGACAGTTCGAATTGGTGTGACTCGCGATGTTGTGAAGCCGCTTTTGGATTCTCGTAATATCCCGTATGCGCTGGCTTTTTGTCCTGAACGAACCCTCGAAGGCAAAGCGATAGAAGAACTGACATCGTTGCCGCAAATTGTCGGTGGAGTCGATAACGGTTCGACAATCCGCGCAAAAAATATTTTCGGTTTCCTGACGCCGACAGTCATCACCGTGAGTTCGCTTGAAGCGGCGGAGATGGTCAAGCTGGTCAATAATACCCAACGCGACTATATGTTTGCTTTCGCCAATGAAGTTGCCGAAATTTGCGATGTTTGTAGTGTTTCCGCAATTGAAGTTATTCGCGCCGGAGCGTTGAACTATCCGCGTGCGTTTAATATTCTTCCAGGACCGGTTGGCGGCCCATGCCTGGAGAAAGATCCGTATATTCTGACGGAAGGCGTCGTCCAAAAAGGAGGCCAGGAAGGCCTTGCGCTGCGGGCACGTCACTTCAATGAAGCCATGCCCAGTCGTTCTGCCGCACTTATTGCCAGCCATCGGCGTGGCAGTAATAGTGCCACCAAGAAAATCGTTATTTTTGGTTTGGCATTCAAAGGTCGCCCTGAAACGTCCGATCTACGTGGCTCAATGGCCTATCCGCTGATCAAGCATTTGCAGGCGCAATTTCCCGATGCTGTGATCGGTGGCTTCGACCCATCGACCGATCCTGAAGAGGCAAAAAGTTTCAAAATTGAAATTTTTGATAATGCTGAAACGGCGGCTACCGATACCGACGTGATTTTCTTCCAGACTAATAATCCTCGGTTCCAGGAACTCAATTTGACGCGATTGAGTGGTCTGATGAGAAATGGTGCTTTAATATATGATTACTGGAATCAATTCAAAGATGTAAGCCTCAATGAGGGTCGTTCTTACGCAGGTCTTGGGACTTGGTTAACCGCCAATCCTCCCTCATCCCCTGAAAATAAAAAGCGCACGGCTTCAGCCCCGGCATACGCAGGAAGCGTAGAAATCGTTTAAAAAACATACCAGATGAAGCGGGCCTATGGGTCTAAAGGCGGCATCATTGATGCACCTCAGTCAGTAAGCCCGTATCTACTCATGAGGCATTCCTGTCCTTGCTCAGGCACCGACAGCGGTTAGAGCTGGCCCCGGAAAATCGGACAGGGTGATAAGCTCTCATGACTGTCATCTGGGGAATGTGGCTGCAGGAAGCCTACACCAGACTGGCATCTGATGAGACTGAAAACTGATGATGGACCTGACGGGTGTGCCGCGAGCCGATCGACGACGATTGATCATGCTCTCATCCGCGGATTGGTTACCGCATTTCCCATTTCCGTCGTGGGCCTTCCTCTCTCTATAGACGGGCGTCGGTCGAGACCTGCCCCAGCTTACAACGAGGGTTACCCATCCTGCCTGGTCTTCGCGGCACGCCCGTCAGGTCCGATGACCGGGCGCGGTAGTCTGCGTCAGATTGGCTGCATGCGCCGCCCGATATCCCAGATGAACCCGACCAGCTCGCGGGCAATCGCCGTGATCACCTTCGGCAGGGCTTTTCCGCTTGATGCCAGCAATCGGTAGCGCTGACACAGGCGGACCTGCGCTTTCCACGCGATGGCTCTGATATCCTCCGGCAAGCCTTCCACGCGTATTTGATATCGCCTCTCTTCGCGCGCCGGCAGGCGATACGACCACGCTGCCTCTACCAGCATCGCGCGTGCCTCCCGGTTGCCGGTTTTCGTGATCGCACCGCGACGGGTGCGGGCGCCACTGGACGCTTCGGAGGGAATCAGGCCAAGCCAGCCCATCAGCTGCTTGGGGGTATCGAAGCGACCGAGATCGCCGATTTCCGCGGCCAAGGTCGTCGCCACCACGAGCCCGACACCACGGAGGGCCTGCAGCGCGTGAACCAGCGGTGCAAGCGACCACTGCGGCAGTGCTTCCACCAGCATGGCATCCAGGCGATCGCAGCGCTGCTGTGCCTCCTCGATCCGCCGGATACCCTCACCGAATACGAATTGCTGGTGCGGTGCGCCAAATGCCTGCTCCCCAAGCCAGCGCCAGTGCGCCTTGCTCCAATGAGATCGACCGGTGAATTTGCGACCATGGCGCAGGAGAAAGCTCAGGACCATTTGCCGACTGGCGACCAGATCCTGTTTCGCCTGCCGGCGTCCGCGAATCAGATCCCGTATGGCTTCGTGTGCTTCGTCCGGCACCCAGATCGCCGTCAGTTCGCCCGAGCGCAGCAGGCGCGCCAGCATCTGGGCATCACGTCGATCGGTCTTCACCCGGTCCGCAGCCTTGCGCGGGATGATCGACGGCGCAATGACACTGCATTCCACGCCAAGGTCGATCAACTGACGATGGATGCCATATCCGCAGCCGCCTGCCTCATAGCAGAAGTGGAGCGTCACATCGGGCGCACGCAGGCGCGACACCAGACGACGCACCGCATCAGGCGTGTTGGGAATGGTCCCGTGGAACCGGATTTCTCCCGATCGCCCGTCATTGGCAACCGCCACGGCAATCGTCTCCTTGTGGACGTCCAGGCCAATGAATTTCATCGTCGACATTGTCATTCTCCTTTCGTGACAAGGCAAGCTTACGCTCCCCGTGGTCTCGAAGGCCGAGGCGAATGACGGTCATTGGGTCTATAATCCGACCTGAGAGAGGGCGGGTTTTATGGGCAAGGTTACGCGCAAGAGATATGGGGCGGAGTTCAAATCACGGGTTGCCCTGGAGGCGATCCGCGGGGAACTGACGTTGGCGGAGCTGGCGTCGAAACATGGGGTGCATCAGACGATGATTGCGGAAGTCGGAAGCGCCAGGCGATCGAGGGCATGGCGGCGACCTTTTCGGGCGAGGCCGTTGCGGAGCCAGCGACGAGCGCGGCCGAGGTCGAGAAGCTTCACGCGAAGATCGGCCAGCTTCTGGTGGAACGGGACGTTTGCAGGATGCCTCTGTTCGCTTGGGCGTGACCATAGGCGGCAAATGATCGACCCGCACCGTCCCCGTCTGCCGATCGTCAGGCAATGCAGGTTGCTGAGGCTGAACCGATCGGGGGTATATTATCAGCCTGCACCCGAAAACGCGTTCAACCTGATGCTGATGCGGCTGATCGACGAGCAGTTCATGGAAACGCCGTATTATGGCGCCCGGCAGATGGCGCGGCACCTTCGCCGTCTGGGCCATGAGGTAGGCCGCAAACGGATCGGACGGCTGATGGCCCGGATGGGGCTGGTTGCGCTGGGACTGTCAGGCATTTCGTGTGCGAGGCGTTGAGCACATTGTTGATCAGACGGT
>NZ_JBDNXE010000210.1:0-4017 GCF_047721585.1 Gluconacetobacter sp. | reverse complement strand
TTGAAGCGCGCCACCGCCCCGGTCGCTTCCGCCCCCGCCAGCCCGGCAACCGCGATCAGCCGACAGTCCGCCCCCAGCAGTCCGACGCGCGACAGCGCCAGGTCCAGCGCCTGCCGGATCGACTCCCGCGCCGGCCCGGCATCGAGGGCGATATTGGCCGGGCCGCCGTCGCCATCGGCCAGTACCGTGCCCTCGGGCGTCGCCAGTCGCAGGCGCGTCCGCGTCCCACCCCCGTCGATCCCGACCAGAAGCGTGCGGACCGTCACGAGCGGCCCGTCCCGTCCCGCCGCATCATTTCAGCGTCCCCGCCGCCGCAGCAGGAACAGCGCCTGCTCGCCGAACAGATTGGCCAGCCGGATGGAGCGGCGCCAGGGCGCGCGCTCGCCATCCTCGTCCACCGCCATCCACTGCTCGACCACATAGCCCTCTTCCCGGCACAGCATCAGGAAGTCGAGGATGGTGCAGGGGTGAATGTTGGGCGTCTGGTACCACGGCGTATGCCACACGGCGGTCATCGGCATGCGCCCGCTGGTCAGCAGCTTCAGCCGCAACTGCCAGTGGCCGAAATTGGGAAACGAGACGATGGCATGCCGCCCGATCCGCAGCATCTGGCGCAGCACCTCGCGCGGCCGCTCGACCGCCTGCAAGGTGCGCTGCAACACCACGTAATCGAAGGCTTCGTCGGGATAATGCGCCAGATCGTGGTCGGCATCGCCATGCATCACCGGCAGCCCGTGCGCGACCGAGCGCGTGACCTCGCGCATGTCGATCTCGATCCCCCGCGCATCGCAGCCACGGGTGCGGAACAGATAATCCAGCAACGTCCCGTCACCGCTGCCGATGTCGAGCACCCGCGTGCCGGGACGGATCATGTCGGCGATCAGCCGCTGGTCTAGGCGCATGGGTCAGCCGATCCGTGCATGTTCGGCGGCGCCGGAGAGGAAACCGCGCACCGTCCGGTCGAAATCCGGCTCGTCGAGCAGAAACGCATCATGCCCCTTGTCGCTGTCGATCTCGACGAACGACACGTTGGCCGCCGCCCGGTTCAGCGCCCGCGCCAGCACCCGCGCCTGCGAGGTCGGAAATAGCCAGTCGGAGGTGAACGAAACGATGCAGAAGCGCGTGCGCGTGCCATGGAAGGGCCGCGACGGGTCCCCGTCATGCTCGGCGCCGAGGTCGAAATAATCCATGGCACGGGTGATGGTCAGATAGGAATTGGCATCGAACCGCCGCACGAACGACGACCCCTGGTGGCGCAGATAGCTCTCCACCTCGAAGATCTCGCCGAACAGCGACATCGCCCCCGCCTGGTTGTACGGGTCGCGCCGCACCCGGCGGCCGAATTTCCGCGTCAGCGCCTCTTCGGACAGATAGGTGATGTGCGCCATCATCCGCGCCACCGCCAGCCCGCGCGCCGGTATCGCCCCCTGCTCCCAGTAGCGCCCGCCATGCCATTCGGGGTCGGCGAAGATCGCCTGCCGGCTCACCTCGTTGAAGGCGATGTTCTGCGCCGAATGAAAGGGCGAGGTCGCGATGGGCATCGCGGCGAAGACCATCTCGGGAAAGGTCGCGGCCCATTCCAGCACCTGCATCCCGCCCATCGAGCCACCGACCACGGCAAACAGCCGGCCGATCCCCAGCGCGTCGACCACCAGCTTCTGCGCCCGCACCATGTCGCGGATGGTGATCGGCGGAAAATCGGTGCCCCACGGCTCGCCCGGCATGTCGGGGCGCGGATCGCGCGGCCCGGTCGAGCCCATGCAGCCGCCGAGCACATTCATGCAGATCACGAAGAACCGGTCGGTATCGATCGGCAGCCCCGGCCCGACCATGCGGCCCCACCATCCCGGCTTGCCGGTCAGCGGATGGGTCTCCGCCAGATACTGGTCGCCTGTCAGCGCATGACAGACCACGATCGCATTGTCGCGCGCCGCCGACAGCGTGCCATAGGTCCGATAGGCAACCCGGACCGGCGCCAGCAGAAAGCCGCACTCAAGCTGCATCCCCTCGGGAAACAGCATATGCGCATGTTCGATATGGGCGGGCGTTGTCTGGTCCATTGCGCGGGCAGGCATTCCGTCATGAGCGATTGCGGGAAGCGGGCAATATCCCTGTCACGGTCCGGTCGTCCTATGGCACCAGCGCCCGCCACACGCAACAGGCGCCTGCACCGCACCCGCACCACGCCCCCTCTCACAGGATCGTGCGCGGCCGCACGGGTCCCTCCCGCACGATGCCGCGTTAAGGTCGGGCACGCGGCCAACCATCGAAGGAACCGACGCCATGACCATCAAGAAATTCGGCACCGCCCACTGGGAAGGCAGCATCAAGGAGGGCAAAGGCACCGTCTCGACCGAAAGCGGCGCCCTGTCCGCCCAGCCCTACGGCTTCAACACCCGCTTCGAGGGCGTCGCCGGCACCAACCCCGAGGAACTGATCGGCGCCTCGCACGCCGCCTGCTTCGCCATGGCCCTCTCGGGCATCCTCGGCGGCGCCGGCCTCACCGCCACCGCGCTGGACACGAAATCGGTCATCTCGCTGGAAAAGCAGGCCGAAGGCTTCGCCGTCACCGCCGCCCACCTGACGCTGACGGCCACCATCCCCGGCATCACCGAAGAGCAGTTCCAGGAACTCGCCGCCAAGGCCAAGGCCGGCTGCCCGATCTCCAAGCTGCTCAAGGCCGAAATCACGCTGGAAGCGACGCTGAAAGCCTGACCCTCTTGCCCGTCAGGCGGGGCGCGGATCGTGCCCCGTCTGACCGCGATGGCGTAGAAGATGGTCGGCGAGCACGCACGCCATCATCGCCTCGCCCACCGGCACGGCCCGGATTCCCACGCACGGATCATGCCGCCCGCGCGTCGAAACCGCCACATTTTCCCCGCTCCGCGTCACCGACGGCACGGGTGTCAGAATCGAGCTGGTCGGCTTCACCGCAAACCGCGCCACCAGCGGCTGGCCGGTCGAAATCCCGCCCAGCACACCGCCTGCATGATTGGCGCCGAAGACCAGTCGCCCGTCTTCCATCCGCATCGGGTCGGCGTTTTCCTCACCGGTCAGCGCGGCGGCGGCGAACCCGTCGCCGATCTCGACCCCCTTCACGGCATTGATGCTCATCAGCGCCATCGCCAGATCGGAATCCAGCTTGCCGTAGATCGGCGCCCCCAGCCCCGGCGGCACCCCTTCGGCCACGATCTCGACCACCGCGCCGACCGACGACCCGGCCTTGCGCACGGCGCCCAGATACTCTTCCCACACCGGCACCATCTGCGGGTCGGGACAGAAGAATGGATTGTCCCCCACCGCGTCCCAGTCCCAGCGCGCCCGATCGACGGCATGGGTGCCGACCTGCACCAGCGCGCCCCGAATCCGCACGCCCGCGCCCAGCACCCGCCGCGCGACCGCACCCGCCGCCACCCGCATCGCCGTCTCGCGGGCCGAGGACCGCCCGCCGCCGCGATAATCGCGAATCCCGTATTTCAGGTCATAGGCCACATCGGCATGGCCCGGCCGATAGCGTTCGGCGATATCGCCGTAATCGCGCGACCGCTGGTCCACATTGCGGATCAGCAGCGAGATCGGGGTGCCGGTCGTCTTCCCCTCAAACACGCCGGACAGGATCTCGACGCTATCGGGTTCCTGCCGCTGGGTGGTGAATTTCGACTGGCCGGGCCGCCGCTGGTCCAGCCAGGGCTGGATATCGGCCTCGGACAGCGCAATGCGCGGCGGGCAGCCATCGACCACGCAGCCAATGGCCGGCCCATGACTCTCCCCCCAGGTCGTCACCCGAAACAGATGCCCGAAACTGTTATCCGACATGACCCGATAATCCCTTGGCTACGATCCCCAGTCCGTAAAACCTGACCGGAAACGGGGGCTGGCGAGTGAGAGCGGCCCGCAGGGCCGCGCCCGTCGTGTGTTTCCGAGCATCGGAGCGGAGCGGCCTTGATGGCCGTGAGCACCGAAGCGCAGGAAACGCGCGTCGGATCGCCGCCAGCGCCCGTTTCCGGTCAGGTTTTC
>NZ_JBDNXE010000209.1:0-4072 GCF_047721585.1 Gluconacetobacter sp. | reverse complement strand
TGGTGCACGTTTCCGAAATGTCCTGGACGAAGAAGAACGTCCATCCGGGCAAGATTGTCGCGACCTCGCAGGAAGTCGACGTCATGGTCCTGGACGTGGACAGCGGCAAGCGTCGCATCTCGCTGGGTCTGAAGCAGGTGCAGCGCAACCCGTGGGAGCAGTTCGCCGAGGAGCACAAGATCGGCTCCACGGTCGAGGGCGAGATCCGCAACATCACCGAGTTCGGCCTGTTCATCGGCCTGTCCGCGGACATCGACGGCATGGTCCACATGTCCGACCTGTCGTGGGACGAGACCGGCGAAGTCGCCATGACCCACTACGAGAAGGGTCAGGTCGTCCAGGCGAAGGTGCTGGATGTGGACGTCGAGAAGGAGCGCATCTCGCTCGGCATCAAGCAGCTGCATGAAGACCCCGCCGCCGATGCGCTGGGCAAGGTGCAGAAGGGCGCGATCGTCACCTGCATCGTGACCGCCGTGCAGTCGAACGGCATCGAGGTGAAGGTCGACGACGTTCTGACCGGCTTCATCCGCCGCGCCGAACTGGCGCGCGACAAGGCCGAGCAGCGTCCGGAGCGTTTCGCCGTCGGCGAGAAGGTCGATGCGAAGATCGTGTCGGTCGATCGTGCCGCCCGCAAGCTGGCCCTGACCATCCGCGGCCGCGAGGTCGAGGAAGACAAGCAGGCGATCAACGAGTACGGCTCGTCCGACAGCGGCGCCTCGCTGGGTGACATCCTGAGTGCCGCGATCCGTCGTCGTAACGCCGACGCCTGATCGTTCCGCCTCGCGGATCGACTATGAAAGGGGCGGTGCCGGAAACGGCACCGCCCTTTTTCTTTGTCCGGCGCCTGGAAGGGGAGGTCGATGGGGTGCTGCAATATTTTGTCGTGTTGCTGTCTATTGTGAAATGTAACCGAATTGGTGCAGATCTCACCTATTGAGAATGATTATCAAACTCGAATGAGGTGGTGGTGAAGATCTCGGCCCGGCGGACGATCCGTTCCGCATTTCTGTTTTCGTCGATATTATCGTCGTTGTTCTGGATTGTACCGTCATGCGCCGCCGCAGCGCCCGACAGGAGCGACCAGGACCCGAAGGGTGTGCAGCGGCAAAAGGCGGCCGGGGATGCGGCAGGCAAGGGGAATGCGAGTCGGGGAAGTGCGGCTCCGGCGGATGTGACCGATGGCCGGGAGAGCGGCGTCAAGGGAGCCGGGGGCAGGAAGGCGGCCGCCAAGCGTGCGGCTGCGGGCACTTTGCCGCCCAAGCCGGCGGTGACCGGGGAACATATCGAGGTGCGCTCCCGCCGGGCGGAGCGGGGCAGCTATACGGTGTCGGAGGCGAGTGCCTCCACCGGCCTGGCGCTGAGCCTGCGCGAGACACCGCAGACCGTGACGGTGCTGACGCGCCAGTTGATGGACGACCAGCAGATCAACACGCTGGACGACGTGCTGACCATGACGCCGGGCGTGACCTCCTATGCCAACGACAATGCGGGGCGTACGACGTATCGCGCGCGTGGCTTCGACATCACCAACTACAAGATCGACGGCATGCAGATCGACGGGAGCACGAGCTTTGCCGGTCTCGGTTCGTCGATGAACATGGACCTGTACGAGAACGTGCAGATCGTGCGGGGGGCCAACGGGCTGCTGGGCGGCACGGGCGACCCGTCGGCGACGATCTATCTGCAACGCAAGCGGGCGGGGCGGACCTTCGGGGTGAACGGGTTGCTGCGTCTGGGAAACTGGAACGAGCGCCGCGTGATGGCCGATGTGAACACGCCGCTGAACAGGTCGGGCTCTATCCGCAGCCGCTATGTCTTCAGTTGGGATGATACCGACACGTTCCGCGAGCGCGAGCATGTCAACCGCATCGGCGCGCTGGCCAGTTTCGCCGCCGATCTGTCGTCGCGCGACGTGCTGAATTTCGGCTTCCAGTACGAGCGGACACGCAATGACGGTGCATCGTGGGGGACGAACGTGCCGATCTGGTTTGCCGACGGCACGCCGGCCCATCTGCCGCGCAAGACCAATCCGGTGGCGGACTGGAGCCAGGCCACCCGCGACATGTATACGGCCTTCATCAACTACGATCATGATTTTTCCGCAGGCTGGCATCTGATGGTCGGCTACATGCGCACGCAGGGCGGGTCGCTGAGCGATCTCGGCGTGGCGAAGATCAACAATGCGGCGCGCAATGTCGGCGGGTTCGCCGGGTTCTGGAAGCAGGACGGGACCGGTGGGTATCTGAACGCGCTGCACGCCGATTATGCCGACGCCCGCGACAATGCCGACGTGCATATCTCCGGCCCGCTGCATGTCCTTGGCCGCGAGCATCAACTGATGTTCGGTTTCAACGGCTATAACGACGAACTGACGCAATATACCTTCAGCAAGGCGCTGGGGAATTGCAGCATCGCCGGTGTCGCGCCGTGGTCGGGCTGCCAGTATCGCGCGGCGGGGCTGCCGATCGCCAACTGGCGGACGTGGGATGGTTCTTATCCCGGTTTCTCGACGCATCGCACCCGCGCGCGGGAGGTCGATGTGAGCCGGAATTACGGGGCCTATGTCTCCGGCCGGTTCATCCTTGCGAAGGGGCTGTCGCTGATCCTTGGCGGGCGTATCAGCACCTACGAAGCCTATAGCGACCTTTATAACGTGGCCAACCGCTACACCAAGATGGCGGGCGGCGCGCGACAGAACGCGGTGCTGACGCCTTATGCTGGCATGGTCTATGATTTTACGAAGACCATGTCTGTCTATGGCAGCTATACCAATGTCTTTACGCCACAATCGAACCTGCGCGACGCGGACAACCGTCCGCTGGACCCGGTGATGGGCAAGAGCTACGAGACCGGCCTGAAGGGGGCATTCTTTGGACGGCGGCTGAATACGTCGCTGGCGTTCTATCTCAACCGGCAGAGCAATGTCGCGCAGGCGACCGGGGCGGTGAACGAGACCACCGGCAATGCGATCTATACCGCCATGAGCGGCGTAAAATCGGAAGGCATCGATTTCGATGCGTCGGGCGAGGTGCTGCCGGGCTGGAGCGTCTTCTTCGGCTACAGCTATCTGCAGACCAAGGGGCTAAGCTATCAGCAGGACCCGCATCATCTGGTGCGGCTGACGACCAGCTACACCTTTCCCGGCGCGCTGCATCGCCTGACCGTGGGGGGCGGGATTTCGAGCCAGACCCATACCGACTGGACGACCAATCCGGGCCGGCCGTTGGGTGGGGGGCGCTATGACAGTTCCAACATCAAGGTCAACGGCTATACGCTCATCAACCTGATGGCGCGCTATCGGTTGACCAACTGGCTGGATATTGCCGGAAACATCACGAACCTGACCGACAAGACCTATGTGCGGCAGGCCGGATTCTATGACGGCCAGATTTTCGGCGAGCCTCGGACGTTCAATTTCACGATCCGCGGCCGCTATTGAGGGGGACGGCGGTGGCCTGATCGGCCGGCCACCGCCGTCCGTGCCCGTCAGGGCGTGGGGGCGGGGCCCTTGACGATTTCCGCCATGTCGCGCGGGCGGACCCAGGTGCGGAAGGCGGTCTGCACGGTGGCGGCCGTCATGCCGTAATAGGCGCGGGCCGCTTGGTCGGGGGTGTCGAGCGGCAGGCCCAGCTCGATCAGTTGCAGGTCCAGCGACGCGATCGCGTCGAGGCTGGCGCGGGCCAGCGGCAGGCCGCGCAGCAGGGCGGCCTTGGCGAGCGTCAGTTCGTCGTCGGTCACGGGATGCTCCTGCATGGTTTGCAGGTCGTGCAGGGCGGCGTCGCGCGCGCGGCCGACCTTGTCGGGATCGGCGCCGAAGCTGATGCTGTAGCCGCCGCGATGGCGCGACCACGAGAAGCTGCTGCTGACCGAATAGACGTAGCCCGTGCGCACCCGCAGGTCGCGGTAGAGGCGGGACGAAAAGCCGTTGCCCAGGATCTCGTTGCCGACGGCGAGCGCGAAATGGTCCGGGTGGGCGGCGGTCAGGCCCAGGCTTTCGGCCAGGACCGCGGTATCCTGCACGCTGGTGCGGTCGGGCACCTGCGTGCGCGAGGCGCGGCTGTCGGGGCGGGAG
>NZ_JBDNXE010000208.1:823-4123 GCF_047721585.1 Gluconacetobacter sp. | reverse complement strand
GGCAAGCCCCCCACCCCCTGCCGGCCGGACCGCCTGCCCTCCGGCAAACCGGATAGGGAGCGAGGACAGAAGCAGAAGCGCCCGCGCGATGCAGGAAGTCACCCCCCAACCACGACCGTCGCCGTAGTCATGACCGTCCGGAACCGCACACACGCGGCACGACAGGCGGCACGGCCGCGTCCACGCCCACCTGGCGGTTCAGCCGGACATCCCCGAACACTCTTGCAGCCTGCTCTTCCGGCGCAATCACATCTCCGAAACCGGATTGAAGCGCCATCGGGCACACGCCACCTCCCCTGCATCGGATACAGGAGGCAAACCATGCGTATCCCCTCCAAACCGGTGCCGGCCGAGGCGATCGAACTCGTGGATCAGCACGGCCCGGACGGCCTGCTGATCGCCCGTACCCAACTCGCCCAGGCACGCGACGCTGGCGACGACGTTCGGGCCGCGCGGTGGCAGACCCTGAGCGACGCCATCAGCGCCCTTCTGGAAGATCGAAAATCCGACCGGGCCGGAGAACATGCGGCCGCCCACTTGGGCAGCCTGCACGGATAACCGCCTTGTGACCCCGATATATTCACCTAACATATATTTGTTATTGTCTGTTTAAATAGAATGACCGAGAAAAATTCCCATACGGTTGCAAAAATCCGGGCTGATCGGACAGCCCCGGCGGCCGATACGGAGACTCTCCTCATGACCCCTCTCGCCAATCCTGCACCCCTCGGCCTCGCCGGCTTCGGGATGACGACGATCCTGCTCAATCTCTGCAATGCCGGTTTCCTGCCGCTCAATTCGTCGGTGCTGGCAATGGGAATCATCTTCGGCGGCGCGGCCCAGATCCTGGCCGGACTGCTCGAATATCCCAAGGGCAACACGTTCGGGCTCACGGCCTTCACGTCCTATGGCGCGTTCTGGATTTCTCTCGTCCTGCTCGTCATCCTGCCGAAACTCGGCCTGATCCCGGCTGCGAGCGCGCCGGCCATGGCCGCCTATCTGGCGCTCTGGGGCGTCTTCACGGGCTTCCTGTTCATCGGCACGCTGCGGAGCAATCGCGTGCTGCAATTCGTGTTCTCGTCGCTCACGCTCCTGTTTTTCCTCCTCGCGCTGGGCGAATGGACGGGCAACCTCATCGTCACCCGCATCGCGGGATATGAGGGCCTGCTCTGCGGTGCCGCCGCCCTGTATCTCGCCATGGCGGAAGTGATCGAGGCCCAGTTCGGGCATCCCGTCCTGCCCTCCGGCATCCCGGCCCCGCGGCCCGCCCGGCACGTCACAGGCATCCCGGCCTGACCCGCAAAACGCCGTCTCCCCGCTCCGGCGGCACGACAATCCGATAACGACTTCCACCCTGCCTTTCTCCCTCCGGGGCCAGAAGGCAGGGTTTTTTTATTCCCGCCGCGCCATACCGCCCGCCACTCCTTACGGATCGCGCGTTTCCAGCCTACATTGCGGCACCATGACCGATCTTCCGCACGCTCCCCTGCTGACCGTCGATACGCATATCGACATCCCCTGGCCCGACCGGGGCGATTTCACGCAGGACACCGACTATCGCCATGTCGACCTGCCCAAGCTGCGCCGGGGCGGCATCGCAGCCGCCTGCCTCGTCGCCTATGTCGGCCAGGGCGCCACCGACCCGACCGCCCACGCCGCGATCTCCCGACAGGCCCTGGCGATGCTCGATGCGATCAACCAGGGCGTCGAAGGCGGCCCGGCGCGAATCTGCCCGCTGGCGGCGGAGATCGAATCCGCGTTCCGCGAGGGCATCACCGCCATCGTCCCGGCGGTCGAAAACGGCTATGCGATGGGCGAGGATCTTTCCCTGCTGGCGCAGTTCCGCGCCCGCGGCGCGCGCTACATGACGCTGACCCACAACGGCCATAACGCCCTGGCGGATTCGGCCCGCCCGATGGCGTCCCTCAGCGACCCCGAATCCCGCCATGGCGGCCTGTCCGGCCTGGGCCGCGAGGCAATCGCCGAAATGAACCGGCTGGGCCTGATGGTCGATATCTCCCACACCGCGCGCAGCACCATGATGCAGGCGGTGCGCCTGTCGCGCAGCCCGGTCCTGGCGACCCATTCCTGCGTCCGCGCGCTCTGCGACCACCCGCGCAACCTGGACGACGAACAGCTCGACGCCCTGCGCGATTGCGACGGCGTCATCCACATCACGGCGGTGGATGCCTTCCTGCGCCCGCGCGAAGTCCGCGCCCAGCGACCGGTCAGCGTGGCCGATTATGTCGATCATATCGACTATGTCGCCAACCGGATCGGCGTACGCCATGTCGGCATCTCGTCGGATTTCGACGGCGGCGGCATGATCGAGGGCTGGCGCAACGCCGCGCAGTCCCCCGCACTGACGGCGGAACTGCAACGGCGCGGCTACGACCGGGACCAGATCGCCCAGATCTGGGGCGGCAATTTCCTGCGCGTGCTCCGCGCGGCCGAGGCCGTCGCCACGGCGTGAGATCACGCCCGCGCTAGCCCTCGCCGGCCCGAGCGTCTATACCCGCCGGGATTCTGCATCAACCGAACAGGACGGAACATGACCGCCAGCACGGACTATAAGGTACGCGACATCGCTCTCGCGGAATGGGGCCGCAAGGAAATCGCGATCGCCGAGGGCGAAATGCCCGGCCTGATGGCCCTGCGCGAGGAATTCGGCGCCAGCCAGCCGCTGAAGGGCGCGCGCATCGCCGGCTGCCTGCACATGACGATCCAGACCGCCGTGCTGATCGAAACCCTGACCGCCCTGGGCGCCACGGTCCGCTGGTCGTCGTGCAACATCTTCTCGACCCAGGACCACGCCGCCGCCGCCATCGCCGCGACGGGCGTGCCGGTCTTCGCCTGGAAGGGCCTGACCGAGGAAGAGTTCTGGTGGTGCATCGAGCAGACCATCACGGGTCCGGACGGCTGGACGCCGAACATGATCCTCGATGATGGCGGCGACCTGACCGTGCTGATGCACGACAAGTATCCCGAGATGCTGAAGGACGTGCGCGGCCTGTCCGAGGAGACGACCACGGGCGTGCACCGCCTGTGGGAAATGGCGAAGAAGGGCACGCTGGCCGTCCCTGCCATCAACGTCAATGACAGCGTCACCAAGTCGAAGTTCGACAATCTGTACGGCTGCCGCGAAAGCCTGGTGGACGCGATCCGTCGCGGCACCGACGTGATGATGGCCGGCAAGGTCGCCGTGGGGGGGCGGGGAGCCGGCCGGGGGGCGGGCGCCGGGGGGGGGGTGCCGGGAGGGGCCGGGGGGCGGCGGGGGGGGGCCCTAGGAGCCGGGAAGGC
>NZ_JBDNXE010000208.1:0-813 GCF_047721585.1 Gluconacetobacter sp. | reverse complement strand
CGCGATCCGTCGCGGCACCGACGTGATGATGGCCGGCAAGGTCGCCGTCGTCGCCGGCTACGGCGACGTGGGCAAGGGCTCGGCGGCGTCGCTGCGCAATGCCGGCTGCCGCGTCCTGGTCACCGAAGTCGATCCGATCTGCGCCCTACAGGCGGCCATGGAAGGCTACGAGGTCGTGACGATGGAAGCCGCCGCCCCGCGCGGCGACATCTTCGTCACCTGCACGGGCAATGTGGACATCATCACCGTGGACCACATGCGCGCGATGAAGCACCGCGCCATCGTCTGCAATATCGGGCATTTCGATTCCGAGATCCAGGTCGAGGCCCTGCGCAACTTCACCTGGGACAACATCAAGCCGCAGGTCGACGAGGTCATCTTCCCCGACGGCAAGCGCCTGATCCTGCTGTCCGAGGGCCGCCTGGTGAATCTGGGCAACGCCACGGGCCACCCGTCCTTCGTCATGTCGGCGTCCTTCACCAACCAGACGCTGGCGCAGATCGAGCTGTGGACCGCCCCCGAGGGCAAGTACGAGCGGCAGGTCTACACGCTGCCCAAGCATCTCGACGAGAAGGTCGCGGCCCTGCACCTGGCCAAGGTCGGCGCCGAACTGTCGAAGATGTCGGAGAAACAGGCGGAGTATATCGGCGTTCCGGTCAACGGGCCGTTCAAGAACGACCTGTACCGCTACTAAGGCCCGGCGCCGCCTGGGGGCAATGCGCGCCCCAGGCGGCACCGATAGCCGATACGAGGGAGTCCGCGCATGAGCATCTTCGGCACCATCCTGTCCACGATCTTCGGCCACGCCGGAGC